>CAYJJW010000061.1:0-11997 GCA_964370555.1 uncultured Treponemataceae bacterium
TTAGACCCACAATAGGAACTGTTGGACCAACACCAAAAACCGGCTCCCACCGGTTCTTTGTTGCGCTAGTCACAACCGTCTCTATTGTTACGTTTAACATAAGAGGTTGTTGTCAATGTTCTCTGCTCAGAGAGCTAAAATAAACCCTCTAAGCTTGCACCCTAAACAAGTGCAAACAGGTTTTAGAAAACTAAGTCTACCAACCTTAAATCAGTGTACCATATTTTCTAAAAACCTGCAAGTCTTAAATCATCATTATTGTAATAATGATAATACATTTTGAGATGAAGCATTAGCTTGAGCGAGCATTGCTGTTCCTGCTTGAGCTAAGATGTTGTTCTTTGTAAAGTCAACCATTTGAGAAGCCATGTCAGTATCACGGATTACTGATTCAGCTGCTTGTAAGTTTTCAGCAGCAATATCAATACCTTCGATAGCCATGGTTAATCTGTTTTGGTATGCACCAAGATCAGCTCGTTGTTTGTTAATCTTTTTTAGACCTTCATCAATCGTACCGATTGCACGGTTAGCTTCGTCCGGTGTAGCAATTGACATAACTTCTTCTGTTCCGATTTCGCGGACACCAACTGATGTTGCTGTCATTGTTCCAATGAAAACTTGCATACGTTGATCCATGTTTGCACCAATGTGGAGCCACATAGAAGCTGTAACAGTGTTTTCACCAGTTTGTCGAGCGAAGCGTCCTGTTAACATATTCATACCATTGAATTGAGCATGACTTGCAACACGATCTACTTCAGCTACAAGCTGAGATACTTCAACTTGAATTTGCATACGATCTTCATCACTGTAAATACCATTGGAAGCTTGTATAGCTAACTCACGGATACGTTGTAGAACGTCTGTTGTTTCTTGCAAATAACCTTCAGTTGTTTGGATAAAACTGATACCGTTTTGAGCATTTTCAGAAGCTTTGTTTAAACCACGAATTTGTGATCGCATTTTTTCTGAAACAGCAAGACCTGATGCGTCGTCACCTGCACGGTTAATTCTTTCACCTGATGCAAGTTTTTCCATATCCTTAGACTGTGCTAGGTTGGTTACACCGAGAGTACGGTTTGCATACATTGCTGACATGTTGTGATTAATAATCATAAGATTCCTCCATGGAATTGTATTAGAATAACTCCCTGTTATTCTTTTGTGTTTTATAAAAACAGAAAAACACTGTCTTTAACGTCACTATGATTGCGACCAAGTGTATTCTTCAACGAAGATTAACAATTGTGAAGCTCTCATTTAAATATATCGGTAATATATACAATAACTTTACTATTTTTTTAAAGAATTACATTGTTTTTTTTAGTTTTATGATAGAATAGTATGTATTAAGGAGTGTGCTGTGATAGATTGTCCGTTTTGTAAAAATAATCATCTTGTCGAAACAACAATAGGTTTAAAGACATATTATCAGTGTGTTGCTACAACTGATAGTGGGTGCGGAGGCTTTTTTTTACATCCTGATTATTTTGACACTCCAAATGAACAAAAAAAACGATACTCTCTTCATACAAATGAACTAACACCTGAAAACAAACCTAATGGTTATAGAAAATATCTTGAAAAGTTTATTTCCAATGTTTTACAGTACGAACGTAAAAAAGAAGAGGATGGGAATATTCATACACTTTTTGATTATGGTTCAGGCCCAAGTCCTGCATTGGTTATGCTATTAGAAGAATTAAATATGAAATTTGTTTTTAAAAATGATGTGGTAATAAAACACTGGGATCCTTTTTTTTGTCCGGACGGAGACTTTTTTGAATATGGAGCCGATATTGTATTTTGTCTTGAGGTAATAGAGCATTTTGAACAACCTCTTGATGGATTTAAAGGATTAGAAAAAGCTTGTGCAAAAAACGGCCTGATTGCAATTCAAACCGGGCTTGCGCCAAAGTCTTTTGATGAGTTTAAAAAATGGTGGTATAAAGAAGATTCAACCCATGTGAGTTTTTATACGCATAAATCTATAGAAGAATGTGCAAAAAAAGTGGGGTTACAATTAGAAGGTGAAACGGGTGGGATTATTTTTTTACGAAAAAAATAACTTTTTATCACTTTGAGTATTGACACATTTTTTGTTTTTTGATATATTGTTTGAACTGGGGGTGTAGCGAAGCTGGTTATCGCGTCGGCCTGTCAAGCCGAAGATCGCGGGTTCGAGCCCCGTCACTCCCGTAGAGTTCATCATTTCGATGAACTCTTTTTTTTGCACCTGTGCAGGGTTTGAATCGGTGCTGTGTTAAACAGTTTGTGAAGCGATGAGTTTTTCAAATTAGTTTTATAAACCCTGTTTATATATGTAGGTTTTTGTCTTTCTTGTAAGGACAAAAACCTTTTTTATAGTCTATAACAGCTACCACTAAGATTGGTTATTAGTTATCCGCAGATTACTTTGTAATTACGAAATATGAATTACGAATTAGGAATTAGGAATTATTTAAGAATCTGTGTAATCTGTGGTTTAAAACAAAAAAGACTGTCTTTCGACAGCATTTTAATAGTCAGTTTTGAGTAAAAAAATAGCGACACGGATGTCGCCAAAGTAATTAGTATTCGATGTTTCAGCAAAGCTGAAACTCGATAGTAAAATGAGGCAGGGAAGCCTCATTTTACGTATTAGTCAATAATAGCTATAATATCATCTGCTTTAAGAATTAAATGGTCTTCACCATCAAGTTTTATTTGAGTTCCTGCATATTTATCATACATAACTCGTTGTTTTACTTTAACTTTAATCTTATCAGAATCATCACCAATTGCAACAACTACTGCAATTTGTGTTTTTTCTTGCGCTGTATCAGGAATAATAATTCCGCTTGCTGTTTTTGATTCTGTTTTTTCAATTTGTACAAGTACTCTGTCTTGTAAAGGTGTAATTTTCATGTAATCCTCCAAAGGAAATTCTTTATAATTTATATGTATGTAAATATACGAAAAAAATCGAGCGTTGTCAATAAAGTCTTGTTTTTTTCTTTCTAAAATAAACTGTTGTGACTTGCCTAATATACAGGAAATGTATACAATAACTTTGCATGAATTTTGCATTTATTTTTTTTAAATTTGGAGACTTTATATGAAGTTACATAGAGTATTTGTATTATTATCGCTATTTGCGTTTTTATTTTTAATTTCTTGTACGAGTACACCTGTAGAGGTAGAGGAGGATCCTAACTTTATCGGAGATTATGGGCCTATTCAACTTGAAAATATTATCTGTTTAAGAGAAACAATGGGAAATCTTACCCCAACAGAAATCGAAGTGTATTTTATACCTCGAACAAATATTGTTGAAATGTATCTTAGAGATGGTATGACTTCTTATGTGCTCCTTTTTGAAGGCGATGAGAGAAAGCAAATATATGAAGGTATTACAATGTATGCCGATGCCTATGCTGCTTATTCTGAGGGTAATAAAGAAGCTCTTGAGGTAAGAGAACCGAATCGTAAAAACTATTTTAATGAAGGAACAATGTCTGTTTCTTGGGGTGTTGCAAGTGCAGCAAGAAATAATACTACAACTTTTCAAACAAACTATAAATATTTAGAAAAAAACAGACCTTATTTTGAATTTATGGTCGAAAAAACAAGAGATAAAGGATCTTCAGATGTTTATTCTCCTGTACTAAGACTCTATTTTTCGCCGACTCACTTAGAAAACCTACTGGCTCTTCTCGACCAAAATAGCTTAGAAGCTATAGTTGCAGATCTTGAGGCAGAAGCTTTTTCATTTTAATTTTTTTTAATGCTGGATATTGTATTTGCTTGCAAAAAATAATATAAAATGATATAGTCACACTCGAAAAATAACGTATTTTTACGCATTAAAATAATAAAACTGCCTTTTTGTATCCTCAAGTTTTGCAGTTTTATAAACTTACCAAACTGGTAGCAAGACTTAGGTTTATTAGGAGAAGAGTATGAAGTTCATTTTTTTAGGACCTCCCGGAGCGGGAAAAGGTACGCTGGCAGCAGTTGTATCAATGAAATATGGTATTCCTCATATTTCAACAGGTGTAATTTTTAGAGAAGCAATTAAAGCTAAAAGCCCACTAGGTTTAAAAGTAAAAGCCATTATTGACTCTGGAGCACTTGTTAGTGATGAGCTAACTATAGAGCTTGTAAAAGACAGATTGTCACAAAATGACGTATCTAAAGGGTTTATTTTAGATGGATTCCCTCGCACTATAGCTCAAGCAGAAGGGCTTTGCTCTATTTCTGAAATTGATGCTGTAGTAAACTTTACTATAAAAGATGAAGATGTTGTAAAGAGGCTTTCAGGCCGACGTGTATGTAAAAATTGTGGGCAAAATTACCATGTAGATTTTATTAAGCCTAAGGCTGATGGAATTTGTGATGTGTGTTCAGGCGAGCTTTTTATTCGTGATGATGATAAACCAGAAGCGATAAAAAACCGTCTTGATGTATATAGTTCTCAAACGGCTCCTTTGATTGACTTTTATGAAAAAAAGGGTCTTTTAAAGAACATAGATGCTACACCTGCAACCGAAGTTATTCTTAAAGAATTTATGGAAGTCTTTCCGCTGTAAGTATTAAGGTTTATATGCTTTAATATCTATTTAAAGGCATTGAAAAATGCTTTAATTTTACTCACATAGTCTCATCCCCTTGACTAATCGCTTGTGGTTTGGTATTATGTGTATACTTTTATTTGGGGGTTTTCTTTTGGCAGGAAAAAATTCATCAGCAGAAAAAAGACACAGACAAAGTGAAGAAAGACGATTTCGTAACAAAGCTGTAAAAAGTTCTGCTCGTACACACGCAAAGAAATTTGTTCAAGCTGTGCATGCTAAAGATCAAGCATTAGCTTCAGAAACATTAAAAATTTTATGTAAAGAACTTGATACCGCAAAGGGGAAGGGGATTTTAACTCCTAACTCTGTTTCACGCAAAAAATCAAGAATGATGAAATTATTCAATGTTTCATTCAACGCAGCAAAATAAGTCATAGTATTGTAACTTATTTTATTGCACCGAAATGAGGAGTTAATGATGAGTTCAAAAAAGGTTACTAAAAACGATTTAGTTGATTCTGTTTACGAGGAAACTAAATGTGAAAAAAAGATTGTTCAAACAGTCTTAGAATCCTTGCTTGAAAACATCAAAGACTCCTTGAAACAAGGTTCAACTATCGAGTTGCGCGGTTTTGGCACATTAGAGCCACGCTTGCGTAAGGGGCGTGTTCGTGCGCGCAATCCTAAAACTGGTGAAATACTTTCTGTTGCACCTCATTATGTTGTAGCCTTTCGTTCCGGGCAAGAATTAAAAAATGCTCTTTGGAAATTACCCATATCACCTGAAGAATGAAAAAAATACTTACCGACTGGCTTCTACTTATACTTGCAGCCTTATTTTTTGCCCTTTCTCATCCTAATATACTTGTAGTTGAGGGTTTACCTTTTTTTGCATATATTGCTATTGCTCCTCTTTTTATTGTAACTCGTAGAGTACGATTTTCTCTTATTTGGTTATATGGATTGATATATGGAACAATGAGCTATGGAATCTTTGTTTCTTGGCTTGCAGATTATCATCCTTTGGGGCTTCCCGTAATTGGAGCTTTGTACGGTCTTCAGTGCATGTTATTATTACCAGCATTAAAGATGGCTTGGGTATTTTGTGGAAAATACGGTTGGATTTCTCAATGGCTTGTTTGGCTTGCATATGACTATTTAAAGTCAACAGGGTTTTCCGGGTTTGGCTACGGAAATATGGGATATTCACATTGGCAAGTGCTACCACTTTTACAGTTTGCATCTGTTGCAGGTGTTTGGGGATTGGGAGCACTTATTACCTTTCCTTCTGCATGGTTAAGCAAGGTAATACAACCCTTCTTTGAAGTGTATAGCCCAAAACAAGAAAAAGCAAAAAAATTAGTTATTGTAAAAGAACAATGTAGAGCACATAAATTAAGTGTTGCAGTTTGGTTAGGAATATATGTTTGTATCTTTGCTTGGGGATTATTTGTTCAAAAAGATTATTCAAATTATGATACTAAAACAGTTGCGCTTATTCAATCGAATACCGATCCATGGAAAGGTGGAACAGCCGCTTATTCACGAGATTTAAATGTATTAAAAAAACTTACAAATGAAGCTCTTAGCGAAAACGATGGTATTGATTTTGTTGTATGGTCAGAAACTGCATTTGTGCCAAGTATTCGAATGCATTATCAATATCGTGAAGACAGAACACGAGTCGATTTAGTGAATGATTTATTACACTTTATAGATTCAAAAGAAGTTCCTTTTGTAATTGGCAATGGAGATACCGTTCGAGGATACAATCAAAATGGTGAATATACTAATCTTAGTTATAATTCTGTATTTTTGTTTAGGCCCGGACAAAATGTTATTCCTCCTGAGCCGGAAATTTATAACAAAATGCATCTTGTTCCATATACTGAACATTTTCCTTTTGAAAAACAGTTTCCGGCAATTTATCAAGCACTGTTAGATAACGATACGCACTTTTGGCAAAAAGGCGAAGAAGCCAATGTGTTTGAAATTGATAACCTAACCTTTGGAACACCTATATGTTTTGAAGATACCTTTGGGTATATTGGAAGGAGATTTGTGCAAAATGGAGCACAGGCTATAGTGAATTTAAGTAATGATGCCTGGTCACATAGTGAAGTTGCGCAATATCAACACCTTTCAATGGCAGCTTTTCGCTCGGTTGAAAACAGAATACCGTCTGTAAGAGCTACCGCTTCCGGCCAAACTGCTGTAATAAATCCAAATGGAAAAGTAACTGCAATGGCAGAGGCCTTTGAAGAAGCATATTTAGTTGCCGACTTTCCAATTGTAGAAAAAGGTATTAAATCTTTATATACAATGTGGGGAGATTTTATTGGTATTCTATCTGTAGTATTAGCCGGCATTGCTTTAGCGAGTGGAATAGTATTTAATATACTTAAAAAAAATAAATAAATTTAGATAATAACTTATTCGATATTTTTTCGGATAAAAGGAGATATAGTGGCGATTTCATATCATCAAAAAGAAGGCAATGTAACAGTGCTTGGTGCTGAAACTGAATTTGATGGAGTTCTTGAGTTTAGCGATAATCTTGTAATTGCAGGCAAATTTAACGGAACCATTAAGGCAAGTGGATCGCTTGTAGTTGAAAAAATGGGAACCTGCACTGTAGACACTGCAGGAGCTGAATCAATTACAATTGCAGGTGAAGTAGAAGGAAATTTAAGCGCTACCGATAAGCTTGAAATGCTGTCAGGAAGTAAAGTAGTTGGTGATATAGAAGCAAGTTTATTGCGCATTGAAGATAATGTTAATTTTAGTGGGCAAGTTAAAATGCGAGATGAAGTTCCTGATATGGATATTTTTTTAGTATCGCCGAATGAATACAGGGCGCTTGTTGCTAAACGATCTACAAAAGAAGATGAAGAAAACTCACTGTAGCAAAACATAATTCGTATATTGACAAAATGCGAATATAAGAGTATATTGTTAATATAATCTAGTTAATCTTAAATCGTTTTCCGATTCAATCAAAAAGTCTAATTTGAAATCAAATACATATGGAGATAAGTAATGGCAGATACTGATGAAAGCCGTTTCGATGATAATGCAGGAAGTCCTGACGTATCAACCCAAGTTTCTCAAAGTGAAACACCTGATTTATTTGGGGGCATAGAAGCTTCCAATGCAGAGGGGACTGTAGCAACGCCTAAGAAAAAAATCGTAATACGTTCAAAAGGGAAAAAATCTTCCTCTGATCAAAGCGAAAAAAAACGCTCAGAAGGTTTTTCTGAATCACAACAAAGGCGCGGACAAAAATCTTCTATGCAACGATCTGGCGGAAAAAGACGGCAAGAGCCTAGAGATCTTCCAATGCAAGACGTTGTTGTAACTGAAGAAGAAATACAAAATAATGAATCAAAGCCACGGCTTTCTATAAATGAATTAACCAAAATGGGAATGCATGATCTTCGAAGGTTAGCCGGAGAATACGGTATTGCACCTGATGAACTTGCCCCAATGAAAAAACAAGAAATTATTTTTGTGGTGTTAAAAGCGCATACCGCTCACGGTGGAATTATATTTGCATCCGGTGCCTTAGAAATTTTACCTGATGGGTATGGATTCTTGCGTTCTCCACAAAACTCATACATGCCAGGTTCTGATGATATTTATATTTCACCAAGTCAAATTAGGCTTTTTAATCTTAAAACAGGTGATACTGTTTATGGCCAAATTCGTTCTCCAAAAGAAGGTGAAAGATTTTTTGCTATTTTACGTATAGAATCTGTAAACGATCAAGAAACTCGCGAAGCGCAAGTACGGATACCATTTGAAAACTTAACCCCTCTTCATCCGGATGAAAGACTTAATCTTGAAACAAAGACAGAAGAAGTTTCTACACGACTAATAAATTTATTTTCACCGATAGGAAAAGGACAACGTGCATTGATTGTAGCGCCTCCTAAGGCTGGTAAAACAATTTTAATGCAACGTATTGCAAATGCAATTACCGAAAATCACCCAGAAGTGTATTTAATTGTTCTATTAATAGATGAGCGGCCTGAAGAAGTTACTGAAATGGAACGTACCATTAATGCAGAAGTCATTTCGTCAACCTTTGATGAGCCTGCAACAAGACACGTACAAGTTGCTGAAATGGTACTAGAAAAAGCAAAGCGTTTAGTTGAGCATGGACGTGATGTTGTAATTTTCTTAGATTCAATTACACGTTTGGCAAGGGCATATAACCAAACATCACCAACTTCCGGTAAAGTATTATCAGGTGGTGTGGATTCAAACGCATTGCATAAACCAAAAAGATTTTTTGGTGCAGCACGGAATGTAGAGTTTGGTGGAAGTTTAACAATCATTTCTACAGCTCTTATTGAAACCGGAAGTAGAATGGATGAAGTTATCTTTGAAGAGTTTAAAGGTACGGGAAACATGGAAATTAACCTTGATCGAAAACTTGCCGATAGAAGACTTTTCCCTGCTATTAATATTAAGCGTTCAAGTACCCGCAAAGAAGAATTATTATTAAGTCCTGAAGAACTTCAAAAAGTTTGGGTGCTTAGAAAGGTAATAAATCCAATGGATGATGCAGAAATTATGGAGTTACTACTTGACAAAATGCGCAAAAGTAAGAATAATGAATCATTCCTACGTTCAATGAATACTGGGGATAGTTTTTAAGAAATGAGACTTTTGCGGTTACGGATTATGCATAAGCTACGTAGCAAGGCAAGGGTTAAATATACATTATAGGAGATATATTATGAGAGACGGGATTCACCCAAATTACGAAATGACAAAAATTACTTGCGTATGCGGTAATGTTATTGAAACAAGATCAACAGTTAAAAATCCTGAAGTTGAAATTTGTTCTTCATGTCACCCATTCTTTACAGGAAAACAAAAATTGGTTGACACTGCAGGACGTATTGAAAGATTCAATAAAAGATTTAACATTAAACCAACTGCGGCTGAATAAAACTCAGTTATGTTATTGTAACGAGGAAGCATTGATGTGTATTGCATCAATGCTTTTTTTATTCTCTAAATGGTAGCACTGGTTCTATGCTTGAAAAACCGCCAAGTATTGCTATGAGTCTATCAACTCCCATTGCAACACCAGAGCATTCGGGAAAATTTTGAAATGTTTTCCAGTATTCTGTGTCTATGGCATGCGGAACACTTGCAGTAGTATTTTTTAACGTGCTTTCCTTTTCAAAATAGTCTTTTACATTTTGTGCATTTGTCTCTTCTGAGTAACAATTTGCAAGTTCTATTCCGTTTATATACAATTCCCATCTTTCTTTCCACATTGGCTCTTTGTCTTTTGCAAGACATGGAACAAATGAAGGGTAATCGGTTAAAAAAATTGGTTTTGAATCTATTAATTTTGGCTCAACATTATTGACCAAGATAAGTTCGTATAAGTCGTCTATTTCCCAATTAAGAAAGTGATTATTATTGGGGTCTTCTAATTCTAAACGAACTGCATGTTTTGCAATGTCTTTGCTAGTCTTACATGACGATAGTCTAAATCCTGCATGCTTTTCAAATGCTTCGTCCATAGTGAGCCTAATAAATGGAGGTCTTAAATATTCCCATGGATCGTTTTCAATGCTTATAGGAGCTGGAGGAAGTAATTTGGTAAAAAGCTCTTCAGTTATACTCATTGAATCGTTATAGTTTGCATTCATTGTGTAGTATTCAAGCATTGTAAACTCTGGGTTATGGATGCGTCCAGTACTTTCGGTATTTCTATAACATTTTGATACTTGAAATACATCAACAGCGCGTTGAGAAAGAATTTTTTTTATGTATATTTCAGGTGATGGCACAAGATACAGTTCTTTTTTTTCACTATTTGAGGAGTTTACGGGCGGAATATATTCAGTTTTAAATACTTCAAGACAAGTTTCTGGAATAAGTGTTGGGGATAGAGCAGGCGTGTCTAGTTCGAGGTAACCTTTTGTGTCAAAAAATGCACGTATTTTTTTTATAATGTTTGAGCGAAATTGCAGTGTTTCTAAGTCCATTTATAATTTCTTATGGCTTGGAGCCATCTATCCTTTTTCAAATTACATTATAATGGATTTGTATAATTATTAAAATAATTTTCAATAATTTAAAACTATCGTTTTAGGGATCTACTTTTTTACGCAAAAAAGTAGCAAAAGTCGTACTTTTAGCGTCCTTGCTAAAAGTACTTACCGAGTTTTTTATTAAAAAACTCGATAATGGTTCTCATAAAGAATGGCATCCCTGCCATAAAAGCTCATGCCTCTGTATTCTATTCTCTAATTGCCCCAGACCCCTAACGCTTTTTACTATAACAGGTATAATAATTGAAACATTCTCCATTAATATGTTCACCTAATTGTATCAAATTTAGTAGTATTTTTCTAGCCTTTTTGTTAATATATGCTATGTCTCAATCAAAACTTTTTAGTATAATAGATAAAGCGGTGACCGATTATAACTTTATTGAAGATGGTGACAGAATACTTATTGGTGCTTCTGGTGGAAAAGATTCAACGTCTCTTATTCAATATTTTGCGATGAGAAAATTGCATCGAAAAGAAAATTTTGAGTTTACTGCTTTGCATGTTGAAAGCGGGGTTGGCTCTTCAATTAGTCCCTTACTTATTGATTTATTTAAAACATGGGGCGTGAAGCCAGTTATAATTAATGCAGATGTATTAGAACGTTTAAAACCGGGGCGAAAAATGAACTGTTGGTGGTGTTCTACGCAGCGAAGAACCGAGCTTAATAATTATGCAATGGAACACGGTTACAATAAAGTAGCTCTTGGTCATCATTTAGATGACGTACTTGAAACTTTGTTAATGAATGCTTTAAATAAGGGTGAGCTTTCCACCATGCCTCCAAGGTTAAAATACGATAAATATCCTATTACTATAATTCGACCTCTTTGTTTGGCAGATGAAAAAACAATTATCCAGCACTCAGATGAAGAGGGGTATATTAACTCTACTTGCACGTGTAATTATCAAGATAATTCAGGTAGAAAAGAAATGCGTAAAAGACTTGCCTCTTAAACCGATGGAGATTATACAAAAAAAAGAAGTTTGTTTGAGTCTTTAAAAAATATTAAAAGCGAGTACTTGCCATAGTTATGTATTAAATATATTGGTCAAGCCTTCTCTATTTTAGAAAGTATTAAATGGGTGAATTTTGTTTTACAAACTCGCGTATTTCATCAAAGGTAAAAGAGATCTCTGTAATTCCTTCTGAATACGGTGCAATGTCATATTGGTTGAAAGTAAATTGCAATCCATCTTCTTTAACATAAAAGTTTTCATTTAATCGTATCGACTCAAATTCAAAATAGTTTTCTTTGTTTCGTATGTTTAAAAGTTTATCGTGCATCAATTCTATTAATTCGGGATTTTCTACATCTACAAAAATATCAGTAAGTGTAATTTTTTTTCCTGTTAAAAGA
>CAYJJW010000062.1:0-11975 GCA_964370555.1 uncultured Treponemataceae bacterium
ACAAAGATTTTTTCTGCCCTTGAAAAGAAAATGGCAAAGAGTGACAGGGGGTAAGGCATGAACATGATAGAAGTAAAAAATCTTGATAAACATTTTGGTGAATTACACGTACTAAAAGATATTACCGAAACTATTAAACAAGGACAACGTGTTGTTGTAATTGGGCCTTCAGGTTCAGGAAAAAGTACTTTTTTACGCTGTCTTAACAGATTAGAAGAGCCAACAGGTGGACACATAATTTTTGAAGGTTCAGATATTACAGACCCTAAAACAGATATTGATGCTCTAAGGCGAAAAATGGGAATGGTGTTTCAGCATTTTAATTTATTTCCGCATTTAACGGTAATGGAAAATATTACCCTAGCGCCATTAACACATAAACTTATGACAAAGGCTCAAGCAAAAGAAAAAGCCTTTACACTTTTAAATAGGGTAGGGCTTGCAGATAAAGCAGATGAGTATCCATCAAGGTTATCAGGTGGGCAAAAGCAACGTATTGCAATTGTACGTGCCTTAGCCATGGAACCCGATGTTATGCTTTTTGATGAGCCTACCAGTGCATTAGATCCTGAAATGGTTGGTGAAGTTTTGGAAGTTATGAAGCAACTTGCAAAAGAAGGTATGACAATGGTTGTTGTAACCCACGAAATGGGATTTGCCCGCGAAGTTGCCGATGAAGTGTACTTTATGGATGAAGGTATTGTTGCCGAAAAAGGAAGTCCTGAAGAAATTTTTGGTAAGCCCAAAAATCCAAGGTTGCAACAATTTTTACAATCAGTTTTATAACAAAGTGGTGCAGTTTTACTGCACCTTTTTTGTTTTTATGATATACTACACATATGGAAAAACAAACGGTGTTATGCACCACAGTACTTGTTGAAACCTCTCCTCAAGCGCTTCCTTTGGGTTGTGCTTGTATCGCATCGGCAATTAAACAAAACGTATCGAGCAATGTATCTGTTGATATTTTAGATTTCTCTTTTGAAGATGTGTTTATAGCGCATTTAAACGATGAAAAAAAAGCAGAAGTAATTGCAAAAAAAATAATTGAACAAAAGCCCACAGTGCTTTGTTTTTCTTTATATGTATGGAATAGGCATATTCTTACACAGGCTGCAAAAATCATAAAAAAACAACATTCTTCTATTCTCATGATTGCAGGTGGTGCTGAAGTTACGGCAAGTCCTAAAAGCTTTGTATCTGAGAGCAATAATCCCTTTGATGTTCTTATAAGCGGAGAAGGTGAAAGTGCTGTTTCTAGCATTGTAAAAACTTTTTTAGAAAGCGGACAGAAACCGACACAGACAATTATCCAAAGTGAGCCTTGTAATCTTGAAGAAGCTGTTTCACCTTATTTAGACGGCACGCTCGATGCTGTAAAATATTCAGGTGCTTTATGGGAACTTGCAAGGGGATGCCCTTATGCGTGTTCGTATTGTTATGAATCTAAGGGTGAAAAAAAAGTACGCTATGTTCCAAAAAAAAGGCTCTATGCAGAACTTGATTATTTTGCAACAAGTGGGGTAAAGCAAGTTTTTGTGTTAGACCCAACATATAATGTAGATAAAAACAGAGCTCTTGATATGCTAAGGTATATTGAAAAAAATGCTCCTGATATATTTTTTCACTTTGAATGTAGGGCTGAGTTTATAGATATAAAACTTGCCCGCGCTTTTGCGCAGATTCCTTGCTCGTTGCAAATTGGATTACAATCTTCTAATGAAAAGGTCTTATCGCTTGTTAATAGATCTTTTAACAAAAAAGACTTTGTGCGAAACATTGGTTTATTAAATGAGGTTGGAGCCGTATTTGGGTTTGACTTAATTTATGGACTACCGGGAGATTCTTATGATGGCTTTGTTAAGAGTATTGATTTTGCCCTTGAATTATATCCTAACCATTTGGAATTATTTCAATTGTCGGTTCTTCCCGGAACGGACTTATTTGATAGGGCAAAAGAACTAAAGCTTAGCTTTTTAGAAAAGGCCCCTTATTTAGTACAAGAAACACCTGCTTTTTCAAAAAAAGATATTGATAGGGCTAAGAAATTAGCAATGGCAACATCGGTATTTTATACACAAGGAAGGGCCGTACCATGGTTTTTATCTCTAGCAAAACCCTTGCAAAAAAAGCCGAGTGCTTTTCTCTTAGATTTTTTACACTTTGCAGGAGATGGGTTTTTTGCACAAAAATGCATGCCGTTTGATAGAATTGTAGAAAAACAAAAAGACTTTATTAAAGAACAGTATGCGCAAAAAAATATAAAGCATTTAATTCGCTTTGCAGCCGATATTATTGATTTAAATGCTGCAATTTCTTCATACATTGCGGAAGGGACAGAAAGTCAAGTAGAATTAAATTATCACCCCGATGATTTACTCAGTCCGTACAGTCAAGATCCAAAGTATTTTATACAACATGCAGAAAAATTTGTCTGTACTGTTGAAGTTAGTAAGAGAGTTGAAGAAGAAACGGGCGAAATCTACGCAATAGTATTCTAAAATTTAATTGCAGTAGCGATTGTAGGGTCGCCGAAGGCGTTCGCACCAGTTGCGGTGCGAATGGAGCGTAAGCGGAAGGCCGCAAAGCGCGCTCCCGTAGCTTTAGCGAAGGGAACTGCCCTTTAAATTAGTAGTTAAACTCTTTTAAGAATTCTTTTTCAATTTCATCTTCTATGGTGCGAATTGCTCTTTGGGCGGCTTCATCTTCTGTTAAGTGAGCTTCTCTCCCGCTTATTGACCACGGAAAAAGTGTATTATTATTTAAGCCTACAAGTTCTGAATTGAGCGTAAAGCGAACATATTTATTATTTTGACTTGATGTCATTTCAAACGGTGATATTATTAATTCTCCATATAAAATGTAGGGCATATTTGTTGTGGGTGGTACTGGTGTTGATAATGTTTGGCTTTTATAACCTGCATTTTTAAAAACTTTGCTAATGGCATTTGAAACTCTAGTATCTACATCTCCTGTAATAGAAACACCCACATATATTTTTTCTTTTTCTAATTGGATTAGCACAGATATTGCAGATGTGCTTTTATAGGCAAGATCTATGTTTTTATACATTGAAGGATTAATAACCGAAAGAAGTTCAAGGTAGGCTTCGTTCTCATGTGCAAAACCTAACGCTTTTTGTGCTGAGGCAATCCCATCAAATGTTGCTTCATGGTCTATCATATAGTTTAAAAGACCATTAATTGCCTCTTCTGTTTCCTGAATTTTTTGTGCATAATAGGAGCCAACCTCTTTTCTGTCTATAAGAGCTAGAGCATAAACGGTTCCGTCTTTTGCTATCCATGTATCTTGTATTCGAACCCCCGTAATTTCATCAATAAGAGAGCTGGTTGTTACCGTTGTTTCGTATGTTCTATTTTGGTCTTGAAAATCATTTTCAAAAGACTGAGATGCAGTAGAGCTTGCCTCAACTCTTTGTTTAAGAATTTTACTTATATTTGATACTGCCTCAGCTTCTGCTGTTGTTCTTTCTTGTGCATATCCTACGGCACAAAGATACTCTGAGTCTGAATATTCTGCATATAAGTCGCTTACCCATGTTGGAGCAGGACTTGTGGCTATTGGGGAACTTGCACATGATAAAATAGTGCCTGTGATAATACAACCTATAAACATCCTTACCATATTTTTTTTTGTTATTGTAAACATACTGCCTCCACAAGATTTACATTGTTTGAATCTACTATTACATTTTCATTTTTTTGATGATATATTATTTTTCCAAATGTATCATAACATATTACGTCTGTAGTATAAACACCTTTATCAAGGTTTAGCCCTCCTACCCACACGGTT
This sequence comes from uncultured Treponemataceae bacterium, assembly GCA_964370555.1. Lineage (GTDB taxonomy): Bacteria > Spirochaetota > Spirochaetia > Treponematales > Treponemataceae > CAYJFX01. The sequence goes on from CAYJJW010000062.1 coordinate 3,817, forward strand.
GCAGGAAAGTATCTTGATGCCCTAGTATCTGCTTGTTCTGAAAGATCTGTAAAAACATTTGCGGCTAAATTAAACAAGGTTGCCCATTGAGCTGCATCTGTTTGTTCCATTGCGGAGGTTACACCTTCATTTACTGCTGTTTTAGAAATAGAGCGTAATAATGATTTTAAATATATTAGACCTTGTTTTTGTTGAAAAGTGTCTATAGCTATGTTTTCTATACTTTCTAAAGGTTGCATTATTTCGCTGAATGTATTTTGATTTTGATCAGTAGCGGTAATTTGTATTGAGGAAATAACAGATGCGTTCCTTTGCATTATTGGCAATGCTAGTTTAAACCATGAATCGTTAATAACTCCCGGAATGGTAATTGCTTCTTCATTTTTTTCCGGAGCTCTACCGGTATATGCAAAAACATTTAGTCTTTCCTTATTGTTTGGAATAGAAAATTCTTCATAGACTGCATTAGGAATAGGAAAGGGATACATTTGTGGTTGCGTGAGAAAAGCCGTTTCAATAAACTTTTTATCAATTTCAGCAGAATCCATTTGTCCTATTGAACGATATAATAAAAGACTTACATAGCGCGCAAGGGCAGAGTCATAAAATTCAAGCACGTCTATACTATCCGCGCCTGAAAAAAGAGCTGTATCGTATCCCTCTTGTGAAACCAAATTGCGTGCTTGTTGCAGGGCAGAGTCATATTTTGTTGAAAGTAAGCGAAGTTTATTATTAAACCGTCTAATTTCTACAAAGGCAGCTTCAGTTTCGCCTAACTGAATATAATTAAGAGCCATAAAAATATTTGTATAAATATCTTCAAAATCTTCACCGGCATAGTCAATGATGGTATCATTTAAAATATAAGAGCTAAGAGTTTGTGTTATACTTATTGCAAAATAAGATTCGATGAGTTTTTCTGCCTTCGAGAGATTTGTATTTGATGCGGTATAATCACCGTTAAAATGAGAAATCATGCCAGCATCTAATTCATATAATACTAAATCTTTGTTTGTATAGAGCATTTCTTTTTGCTGCTCAAGTTGAATTTGTGCAATGTCAAAGTTTCCAGCGGTAACACTTGAATCTATCTCTGCAAAATTTTTATTTGTTGCACAAGATGTGAAGAAAAGTAATAAAATAGGTAATGCTGTGATTGAAGCAATATTTTTTTTTAAGAAAAATATTGCTTCATTTTTCGAGCATGGAATCATAAATTAAAAGCGTGTTTTTGAGTTTGTAATAAACTTTTTAATTTCTGAATTTTCGCCAACCCATAATTTTCGGTTAGTTTCAATATCTATAAGTTCTGCAGTTACATAGTATGTTCTTGTTGATTTGTTATCAACTGCATCTACAATTGTTTTTACAGAACCTATGAGCATAAAATCTGCTCCAGTTTCATTTGCTAAGCGACTTGCGGTATCTTCACTTGCCCATTCTTGTTGTTCAAGGCGTTCTTGACGTAGTTCGTCGCGTTGATCTGCGCTTGCTACAAAGTCTACTCTTCCACTATTAATTAATGCTGCTTCAAATTTTTGAGCTAGAATAGATGTGTCTAAGTGTTCATCACTTTGGTTGCTAAATGTTCCAACAATAACAACAGGAAGAGAAGCATTGTTTTGAATGTAATTTGTAATTGCAGGAGCAGAAACGCATTCTTCTACAAGTGAGCTTGCAACAAGGCGAACATCGGTATCGTTCCAGTATCCGCTTAAATCTGTTTGAGTTTCTGCATCAATTCGTTCCACCTTTGTTGATGCACAGCTTGCAAATAATAGTATAGCTACAAGTGCTAAACCGAGAGTTTTTACTTTTTTCATGTTATTGACCTCCAAAAATAAATGCAAAAACTTTTGCATCTTCTATTGTACTTTTTATTGATGAGCATTCATTTGGCATGTGTGCTGTTTCATCAAGTGTTGCCCATACTGCGGTATTGAATCCTTCTAAGCGAAGGTATGCGCCAACAGTTCCGCCTCCTATTCCTATTGGGCGTGCTTTTAATCCTCGTAGTTCTTGTAGGGCCCTTGTGAGCTCAACAACTACAGGAGCATCTATAGGTGTTGGGGGCGTTTTTTTTGTTCGCTCTTCTTCACAAATTATAGAAACATTATATTGCTCTTCAATTTTTTTGATTCTTTTTGCAATTTCTTCTCTTACTTTTTCTAACTCATAACAGGGAAGAATTCTACAGTCCATGTAAAATACATCTTCTCCTGGGATTGTATTTACATTCGGAACATTTGCCTCTTTTTTTGTTGGCTGAAACGTTGAATAATTTGATTCAAATATATCATCTGTTTTATTAAAGTAGTTTTCCATGTCATTTAAGCTAAGAGCAAGGGCGGCTCCTGCAAGGCATGCATTTGAACCTAGGTCTGGGCGAGAACCATGTACTTGTTGTCCTTTTGTAATAAGTTTAAGAGGAAAGCCTGTTTTTTCTGCAACTTCGATAGTCTCGCCTTTTGAATCTCCTGAGTCTGGAATGATGATTATATCTTCTTTTCTAAAAAGGTTATGTTCACGTAATAAATATTGGATTCCATAGGCAGAACCTACTTCTTCATCTGCAACAAAGAGAAGTTTTACTGTGTATGCCGGTTGTAAGCCATTTTTTAAAAAGGCAAGGGCGGCTATAACCCCTGAAACGAGGCCTTGTTGATTGTCTTCAACCCCTCGTCCATAGAGTTTTCCGTCTTTTTCAATTACTTGCCAAGGACTATTTTCCCATTCTGAAAGTTCCCCTTCAGGGACAACATCGGTATGAGACATAATCCAAATAGTTTTTTCATCGCTTAGACCCTTTATTGTTGCTATAAGGTTTGGACGAATACCCGATGTTACGCGGGTGTCGGGGGCATCGAAGCGCTCTAAAGCCGTAATTCCTTGTTTTTTTAACCATTCTTCAAGAATAGTCACTTTTTCAAGTTCACCATCGCCGCCACTTTCTGGGGCAATGGCTATTTTTGCTGTTATGGTTGTTTGTAAATCTACAATAATAGGCTTGCTTTCGTCAATAAAAGCAAGCACTTTTTCAAAATCTTTTTTTTGCATTTAAAACCTTATGTATTGTATACATTCCAAGTGGATTGTACCAATGTGTCTAAATCTGAACATTCTGCTTTCCAGTTTAATTTTTCACGGGCAAAGGCTGATGTTGCATAAAGACAAGCAGGGTCTCCGGCTCGTCTTTCTACATACTTCGTAGGAATTTCTTTTCCGGTAATTCGGCGAGATGCTTCGAGCATTTCTGTTACAGTAATTCCAACTTCGCTTCCGAGATTTACTTTTAAGCTTTCGTTATTTTTTTCAATATAGTTAAGTGCTTTTACGTGTGCAATAGCTAGGTCTTTTACGTGTACGTAGTCACGAATACAAGTACCGTCTCGTGTGTCGTAATCTTGTCCAAAAACTTGTAACTCTTTTCTCATTCCACAAGCAACTTCCATAATAACAGGAAGTAAGTTTGCAGGGCTTTGTTCTAAACCTGTTAATACACCGTCAGGATCATATCCTGCTGCATTAAAATAGCGAAGAGATGCAAACTTAAGGCCTTTAAGTTTATCATACCAATCCATGTAGTTTTCAATATCGAGTTTAGTAAAACCATAGTAGTTTTCTGGATTTTTTGGATGATTTTCATCTATTGGTAGATATTGTGGTTCACCAAAAACAGCTGCAGAAGAAGAGAAAACCATGTATTTACAATTGTGTTTAGTTGCTGAGTTTAATATATTAAGTGTTCCTGTAATATTATTTACAGAATATTTTTCAGGAACAAGCATTGATTCGCCTGCTGCTTTAAATGCTGCTAAGTGAATAAAAGCGTCAAAGCCTTTTGAAAAAGCATTGTCGAGGTCTGAAACATTTAAAATATCGCCTGTAATAAGGCCATTTTGTTCAAATAAATTTTGTTTTAAACCTGATGAAAAATTATCAAATACGGTTACTTTGTGACCATCTGCCATAAGTTCTTTTACCACATGGCTTCCAATGTATCCGGCGCCACCAATTACAAGTACGTTCATAAAACCTCCACTAATGTATATTTATTTTAGCACAAAGATGCGTTGTTGACAAGATGAAATATTTTATAATATTTTTTTTAAGAATTTTACATCTTTAATACAGTTTTTTTACATATAGTGTGATATAATTTATAAGGAACAATTATGAAGAAAAAGTACATGAAGCATTCTAAAATGCAATACAATTTTTCTAAAAATAAGTTTTTAAAAAAACTCTTTGGGCTTAGGTTTAAATTAGGCTTTAGTGCAATAACGAGTAAAAAGTCTGTGCATATTGGTCGATTTTCATTTTTAAACAGTCGTTTTACCTTGCGCTCTGAAGAAGAAAATACGCGCCTTCCTGTTAACACCGAAATGTTATGGTCTTTACCTTCAAGTTATAGTTTTATTGTAATAAGTGACATCCATTTAAAAAAATCAGATACAAGAATGTTCGAAGATTTACAACATGCCTTTATTAAGGGAGACTCTTTTATTGTTGTTACAGGGGACTTAACGTCAACAGGTGGAAAAGAGGATTTACAGTGCTTTGTAGACATAACACAAAAGCTTCCTATTCCATGTTATCCTGTAATTGGAAACCATGACATATATCAATTTAATTGGCCTACATGGCAAAACATTATAGGGCAAACTGTTTACCGTGTAGATAAAGAAGAAACAACGCTCATTATGCTCGATTCAGCAAATGGGTTTTTAGGTAAAAATCAACTTGAATGGTTAGAACAACAACTTGAAACAAGAAGAAAGCATGTGTTTATCTTTAGCCATTGTAATTTTTTTATTCCGCGTCGTACACTATTTCAACAATTTTCAAGCCTAGCGGAAAGACAGCATTTTGTGAATATTTGTAAAGGTAAGGTGGATGCCGTGTTTACTGGACATAGCCACAAACAATATAGTCATGTTGCAGAGGGCGTTTTGTTTATGAATATGGAAGACTTTCGAGATAAAGGAACGTTCTGCAGGGTTCATGTTTCGCCCAAAAAATTTCAATGCACGTATGCAAGAGTTATAGATGTGTAAGGGTAGCTATTGCCCTCTTCGCGATTTTTTTGTATATTCTTGAAAGGAGCATTTATGAAAAAAATAGTACTAACTGCCATCACTGTAATGGCAATTCTTTTTACTTCTTGTGTTGAAGATGTAAACCCTGAAGCAACGTGGACTCTTATATCTCTTGATGATGGAGAAACAACAGTAATTACTGAGGATTCTAGCTTACAACAAATAATTACTTTGTCAGTAACTCAAAATACAGAAACAGAGTTTAGTGTATCAGGGTTTTCTGGCGTAAACCATTTTAATGGAACTGTAACTATTGAAAAAAATACCATGACTGTAGAACCTCTTGCAGTAACAATGATGATGGGTGCAGATGAAGCTCAAAAAACAGAAGATAGTTTTTTAAAAGTTTTTAACGCTGGTGGTAAACTCACTGTAAAAGAAATCGATGGAAAAACAATTCTTAGTGTTAAAAATAAAGCAAATGGTACAGAGTTACAATTTGTGCAAACCCTATTAGAAAACACTGCATGGAATTTATCAATGTATAATGTTGGTACTGCAGTTACAAATGTACCAAGTAGTGTTGCAGGTGTTGCGTTGGCTTTTTCTGCAGATGGTAAAGTGTATGGAAGTACCGGCGTAAATAACATTATGGGAAGTTACGAGTTTTCAGAAGATGGAAAAATAACATTCTCAGCCTTGGGAACAACAAGAATGGCTGCCCCTAATCAAGAGGCAAGAGACTTTGAATTACGATTGCTTGAGCTTTTAGAGCAAGTTTCTACTTTTGATATTTCAGGGCAAACACTTACCTTGCGAAATGCAAATGGTGAAAGCTTACTTGTATATGTAAAATAAGTTCAGTTTATCCACAGATTAATCAGATTTTTATTATAAGAATTTTGAGTAATTGTTCACAAAATAAAGAACTTTTAACAAAAAAAATAGGAATGTTTTAATAAAAGGGTAGCATTCCTTAAATGTAAATATATTTATTGCAAAAATTTAAAAAGCATGAGATAATTATAATACATCTTTGAGATGTTACTCTTAATATATTGGAAGGTAAACGATGGAAAAGATACAAGGAGTTCCAGTTTCTGAAGGGCGAGCGCTCGGAAAGATAGTATTACTTACCGTTGAAGATATAAAACATGAAAAAAAGTCCATACATTTTGAGTCGCTGGAAGGTGAAAAAGAAAAACTTCAAAAAGCCTTAGGTGAAACAAAAGAAGATTTAGAAAAACTCATTAAAGAAGCAAAAGATGAAGAGCATGCAGATCAAGCAGAGATTTTTGAAACATATGTAATGATGCTCACCGATGTAATGCTTATTGCAGAAATAGAACAATTTATGGAAAAAGAATTGGCTAACTTAGAATATGCGCTATCTGTAGTAGGCGAATCCTATGTGGCAAAAATGCTTGAACTTGATGATCCCTATTTTAGGGCTCGTGCAGACGACTTTAAACAAATTTTTAGAATGATATTTGAATCGCTAAAAACTACAAAGTCAGAAGTGCTAAGACCAACCGAACCCTTTATTTTAGCAGCAAAAGAAATTGGACCTGCAGATATGGCAAAGGTAGACAAAACACTTTTACAAGGTTTTGTGTTGGAGCATGGGAGTAGAACTTCTCACGCGGCTATTATTTCAAGAGCCATGGGTATTCCAATGATTTCAGGAATCAATAATCTAGAAAAAAAATTATCAGAACAAACATTTTGTGCAATTGACGGAAAAGAAGGGGCAATATATATTTCACCTTCACAAGATATTATAGACGACTTTCAGATAACAATTCAGGAAAACAAAAAACAAAGTGAAGAAGAAAAAAAACTTCTCGATAAAGAATGTATAACCCTTGACGGAACGCATATTGAACTTATGGCAAATATTGGAAGCTTACATGAAGTGCAAGATGTACTCGACTGTAATGCTGATGGTATTGGTCTTTTTAGAACTGAGTTTTTTTATATGGAAAATGGGGGAACAAAGCTTCCAACAGAAGAAGAACAATTTGAAGTGTACAAGGCGGTACTTTCTGCAATGGGCGATAAGCCGGTAATTTTTAGAACACTCGATGCAGGTGGCGATAAACAAATTAGTTCTCTTGGAATACCGGCTGAAGAAAATCCCTTTTTGGGATGGAGGGCAATACGCTATTGTTTAAAACGCACCGATGTGTTTAAAACACAAATTAGGGCTCTTTTGCGTGCAAGTGTGCACGGAAATGCGAAAATTATGCTTCCGATGATAATTTCAAAAGAAGAAATTTTACAGGCAAAATCCTTTATTGAAGAAACGTATAATGAACTAAAGGCAGAAGGCATTGATGCAAAAATGGCTCCTATAGGAACTATGATTGAAACGCCTGCAGCAGCGGTAAATGCAAAAGAGCTTGCAAGTATTTCAGATTTTTTTAGCATTGGAACAAATGACCTCACTCAGTACACGTTAGCGGTAGACAGGGGAAACGGCCATATTGCAGAACTTTATGACGAGGGGCATCCTGCGGTAATGTACTTAATAAAATACGTTATTGAATGTGCAAATAATGCAAAAATTCCCATTGGTCTTTGCGGCGAAATGGCAGGAAACAAAGATTTTACAGAAAGCCTTTTAAAAAATGGACTCCGTGATTTTAGCATGAGTCCAATTTTGATTTTAAAAACTAAAAAATTGATTCGTTCGCTTTCTATATAGTAGGATTTTTTACCCTTGAAACAAAACGCTTTTTAGGCTATTATTACTACATGGAAACAATGAAAAGAACACATACTTGTGGCGACCTTAGAAAAGCTGACGCCGAAAAAACGGTAACTTTAAATGGATGGATTCACCGCATACGTGAACATGGTGGAATATCATTTATTAACCTTAGAGATAGATACGGCATTACCCAAGTGGTAATTGACACCAATGTAACCCCTGAGCTTGCAGACCTTGCAAAAGAACTACGCATGGAAACTTGTATAGCAGTTGAAGGGCTTGTAAACGCACGACCTGATTCAATGATAAATAAAGACATGGAAACAGGTGAAATTGAACTTATTGCAAAAAGCATAGAAGTTCTTTCAAAATGTGATGTTCTTCCTTTTATGATTGATGAAGTTCAA
>CAYJJW010000063.1:0-11946 GCA_964370555.1 uncultured Treponemataceae bacterium
AATCTTTTTGATTTTTTAGAATCGCTTTTATTAGAAATTCAAGAATGGGCAAAAGTGTCTATTGTTATTGATTGCGATGATATAATAGAACTTGTAACAAATGAAGCAATGTTACGCCAAGTGCTCATTATATTTATTTCAAATTCAATTAGGTATAGTAGCGAAAAAGTAGAAATTCAAATTTGTGCAAAACAACAACATGATGGGCTTATTCTATCAGTAATTGATAATGGACCTGGAATAGAAAAAAAAGATTTAGAGCATATATTTGATAGGTTTTATAGAGCCGATGAAGCAAGAACAAGAGATGCAGAAAAAACGCTCTTTGAAGAAAGTGGGTCTGGACTAGGCCTTGCAATAGCCAAAGCCCTGGTGACAGCACTTGGAGGAACAATTCAGGCTAAAAGTCCTTTACAAAATGGAAAATCTGGAGCAGAAATGAGCATTGATTTACCTTTGTAGTGAAATGTAATATAAAAAAGCATTCAAATGACTGAACTTATTGCAATCAAATGTGCCGAATGGCACATTGACGATAACAAAATGAAGCCTTATACTATAATTATATAAAACCCTTTTTTACTGTTAAGAGAGCCGAGAGAATCTATGTATTTTCTCGGCTTTTTTTTGTAGATTTTTTTTTCTGTTATCAGTATATTAATGTTATAATAAGGACAAAGATATGGCAAATAACATTATACAAATTGATGAAGAAAAATGTATTGGTTGTGGGCTTTGCGCAAATACTTGTAGACAAAGCGCTATTGAAATGGTAGATGGTAAAGCAAAGGTTGTTAGAGATGATGCATGTGACGGCATAGGTAGGTGTTTGCCTGTATGTCCTGTAGATGCAATTTCTTTTTCAGATATAGAAGTGAAAAATAAAAGTGCAGATACACAAGAGAAAAAACTACCCTCTGTTACGCTACCTTGTGGATGCCCCGGTAGTAACTCAAAATTACTGCAAAAATCAAAAGAAACTCACGCTTTAAGTTCTACGGATATAACTGTAGAAAAAGCTGAATCGCAACTTATGCAATGGCCGGTACAAATAAAGCTTGTCCCCGCTACAGCTCCTTACTTTGAAAATGCTAATCTCTTAGTTGCAGCAGACTGTTCAGCCTTTGCCTATGCAAACTTTCACAGTGATTTTATGCACAATAAGATAACAATAATTGGATGTCCAAAACTGGATGTAGGAGATTATACCGAAAAACTTACCACTATTATTGCAGAAAATAGCATAAAGTCTGTAACAGTTGTGCGCATGGAAGTTCCCTGTTGTGGCGGTATTGAAATGACTGTAAAAAACGCCCTCATTAATAGTAAAAAGATGATTCCATGGCAAGTGGTAACAATTTCAACCGATGGCAGAGTATTAGAGCAATAGCTTGTCTTTTTTTAGATTTTTCTATATAATACGCCTATGATTAAGAGACTAGAACAATTAAAAGTACGTTACGAAGAAGTAAATGAACTCATTCAAGATGCAAATTTGGTAAAAGACCCAAAAAAATATAAAGAAACTATGCGAGAGCATTCATATTTAACAAATCTTATGGAAGCCTTCGATGAATACAAACGAGTTTTACAAGGTATTGAAGATTCTAAATTTATTATTACAGAAGAATCTGACCAAGATATGAAAGAGATGGCTCGAGAAGAACTTCGTGAGTTAGAAGAACAACAACCAGAAATGGAAGAAAAGCTTAAAATGCTTTTAATTCCACCAGATCCACTTGAAGAAAAAAATATTATTATGGAAATTCGTGGTGGTACTGGTGGGGATGAATCGTCTCTCTTTGTAGCAGACCTTTTTAGAATGTACAGCCGTTATGCCGATATGAAAGGCTGGAAGTACGAAGTTATCAATATGAGTGAAACCGAAGTTGGTGGTTATAAAGAACTTTCTTTTTCAATTAGTGGAAAGTATGTATATGGTAGTCTTCGCTACGAAGGTGGGGTACACCGTGTGCAACGTGTTCCTGCAACAGAGTCTCAAGGTCGTGTGCATACTAGTGCCGTAACCGTTGCAGTACTTCCAGAAGCAGAAGAAACTGAAATTGAAATAAAACCTGAAGATTTACGTGTAGATGTAATGCGTGCAGGTGGCCCCGGTGGTCAATGTGTTAATACTACAGACTCAGCCGTTCGCTTAACTCACCTTCCAACAGGCTTAGTTGTTATTCAGCAAGATGAAAAGAGTCAGCATAAAAATAAAGACAAGGCTATGCGCGTTTTGCGTGCTCGCCTTTTTGAACTAGAAGAATCTAAAAAAAATGCAGAGCGCTCAGCACAACGTAAAGGGATGGTTGGCTCAGGCGACCGTTCAGAACGTATTAGAACATATAACTTTCCTCAAAACCGTGTAACTGACCATCGCATTGGACTTACATTGTATAAACTTGATCAAGTAATGCAAGGCTATTGTGATGAGCTTATCGATGCTCTTTGTATTTACGCAAAAGAAGAAAAACTACAAAATCAAAATGCAGAATAAAACAGAAAACGAGGCAAAAAAAGATTATTGCGAGCCAATGCATACGGCCGAACATATCCTAAATCAAACAATGATTCGTATGTTTAATTGTCCTCGTTCTTTTAACGCTCATATTGAAGCAAAAAAATCTAAGTGCGATTATAAGCTTGAAGTTGAGCCAACAAGTGAGCAAGTTGCAGAACTTATAAAACGAGTAAATGAGGTAATTTCTCAAAATCTTACGGTATCTGAACGTTTTGTATCGCGAGAAGAAGCATTCTCTATTGTAGATTTATCTAAACTTCCTGAAAATGCTGGTAATACTTTACGAATTATTGATGTTGGCGACTATGATGCTTGTGCTTGTATTGGAAACCATGTTAAAAATACAAGTGAAATAGGTACCTTTACTGTTATTAGTTATAATTTTACGGACGGTAGGTGGCGACTTCGCTGGAAGATTACACAATAATCTAGCGATTTAATAATTTTGGATCTGATAAAATCATTAATGACCAAAAGCATATAAAAAATCTAAATGAATGTAAATGTGGAATATCTGTATCTATAAGGCTACTTACAAGCATTTTTACAACCATACCACCTGATCTCTTTGCATAGGTTGCTATATTTTGAGAAAAATCATCTTTAAAACTTTTATCTTTTAAAAAGTCTAGAATGAGAGGTGGAATTGATTGCCCCTTCATTTTTTTCTTAGAAGCTATTTCGTCAAATAAGGTTTGTAGTATATCTTCAGCTGTTTCAGGACTTTCAGCATATTGGGAAAATGCAGGGAAAAATACTTTATCTATACCCATAACAGATGCAAATGCAAGTATCGTTTCATTTTCAATAACGGTATTTTCATAATTAAGTCGTAATACATTTTCTAATACCGGTATGCTTGTTGCATTTGCATACATTTCCATTGCTCGAATACCCCAAAGTGTTACATTGGTATTCTTTGTTGTTTCAAGCACTTCAGATATTTTTGTTTGAGAACTTTCATCACCGATTCTTGCAAGTGCAACCATAGACTCTCCTGCAAGAATATAGTCTTCACTATAGGTGCATTTTAAAAGGTCTGGAATAGCCTTTTGCACCTTGAAATTTCCTAAAATTCGTGCAGCTCTATATGCAGTGGTGAATAATCCTCTGTCGAGTTCTTGGATTAGTATGTCAGTTATTTGAGCATTTAGTTTTGGAAGACTTTCCATACCGGCAATAGCCTCTGAGCGCACCGCAAAACTGGGAGACGATAAGTGCTCTAAAAGATTTGTGCTTGCTGCACTTGTATTCGATAAGCGCAATTCCGTTAATAGTTCTGTTTTTTCGCGTACTGTTTTACTTCGGTCAAGTTTATATAAAAGACTTAAGCCCCTAATATCGCGCATTGAAAAAAACATCGGAAGTGCTTCCTTTAGAGAATAACTATCTAAGGCTTTTAGTTTTAGTTGAATAAAAAATGAAATACCAACTATGATAATTTGAATTGCAAAGAATATACGATATGAGGCCGTTACCGAAAGACCTGATTGTTCAAATGCATCAAGAATAACACCGGCAATAAGGGAGCCTGTAGCACCTGCCATACCGGATACCAAAAAATATACAATGCTTAAATCAAGTACGGCTTCTTTTGGTATGAGTCCAAAAAAGTATGTTTGTCCCGCATTTTCTTCTCCTGAAAATCCAAGGTTTGAAAAAAAGGCTATGAGACAAAGATATATAAATACAACAATACCATTTCCGATTGATGGAGAAAAAACGGCTGGTATTAAACTTACAATTGAGAGTGCCGTAAATAATAAATACATAGGCTTTGCGCCAATTTTGTCTATAAATAAGCGAGTTACCAGTCCCATAAATAAAGCTCCAAGGCTTGTAAAGAAACTTAAAAAGGTAATTGAACTATCTGCTTGAGCGTACACTTCACGTGCATAAACTATAATAAAAGGCCGAGTACACCCAACTCCAAAGCCAATAATCATAAAGGCCATCATAAATAAGCGAAAACTTCGGTCGTGCATTGCTGTTAAAAAACTCTTAGAAAAATTGGTAGCTTCCGTTTTTTGTTCAGTATCACTCGAAGGCATTCTAAATAATAGTACAGAGGAAATAATACCTGTTACAATACCAACAGCAACAGCAGCATTTAGTATGATAAGAGAATCTCCATATTGTAAAAAAAAGGCAAGCAGTAAAGTAACTAGAAGTGCTGATGCGTTGTAGGTTAATGATAAAAAAACCATAAAACTGCCACGGTCTTTTCCCGGTGCCAAATCGGTAATAACAGGGTTATTTGCAATGGTTCCAATTCCACGGAAAAAATTAAAACCAAAGTTACTAATGAGAATAAAGAAAATTCCCATTTCGGGAACTCCCGATAACACTAAAAAAGGAATTGGAAGCATTAACATTACGCATAAACTTCTGGCAAGCCAAGCTTTTGCATAAATTCTTATTATAGATTGTTTTTTTGTTAAAAATCTTCCAAGTGGAATTGCAAAAAAAGATAAAAAATTGAAAGCATTAATTAAACCTATAACAAGAGCACTTGCATGTAAGTACATTGCATAGATAGAGAGAATATTGCCTGTTACCAAGGTAAAAGAAATTGAGTTAAACGCCGTAAATATTCCATAGAGCTTTCGCCCTTTTGCAATTTGATACTTAGACAAAGTTCCCATAAAAGTACTGTATCACATAGATAAAAAAACTGCAATGTGGTATAGTTAAAAATATGAATGAACATGCAATACCAATAAGAAAAAATGTAAAAAAAGAAGATTGTTGGGATTTAACCGCACTCTTTTCTAACGATGAAGAATGGGAAAAGGCTTTAAAAGAAATTGAGCCATTAGCACAAAAAATTGTTTCACTAAAAGGCACGCTTTCAGATTCAAAAATGCTTTTAGAAGCATTGAATATAAATGAAAAACTTGAACAATTAAGTGAAAAACTGGGTAACTATGCATTTTTACTTACGGCCCAAGATGCAGGCGATAGTGCTTCTCAAGATAAAATGGGACGCTATATGATGGCGGCAAGTGCCGGAGAGGCTCTTACAAGTTTTTTAGTGCCTGAAATCCAATCTATTAATCAAGATGAAATGAAAAAAAATCTTGAAAATGAAGATTTTAAACCGTATAAAGTGTTTTTGGAAAAACTTATTCGAATGGCTCCATATATATTAAGTGAAAAAGAAGAAAAACTTTTAGCATTACAACAAGAAGCTTTGCAAACGCCGTCTAAAACTTTTTCGATGCTTACTAATGTAGATATGGATTTTGGAACCATTAAAACACAAGACGGTGAAAAGCCCTTAAGCCAAACAACGTACTCATCATTTTTAATTAATCCCGACCGAGAGGTTAGAAAAAAAGCCTATAATCAATTTTACTCAGCATTCGATAATCATAAAAATGCCATAACAACCTTATATGCCGGAAGCGTTAATCAAGATGTGTATAAAGCTCGTGCACGAGGTTATGCATCTTCTATAGAAAAGGCACTATTCCCTGATCAGGTTCCTCTTTCAGTATATGAAAACTTGGTGGGTACAGTACGCTCAAATTTAGCACCCCTTCATAAGTATTATTCTTTAGTAAAAAAAATTCTAAAACTCGATGAACTTCGTCATTACGATGCATATATGCCGTTAACAAAAGATGTGCAATTTGTTACTTCTTACGATAAAGCTGTAGACATGATAGGACAAGCCCTTTCTCCTTTAGGAGACGAGTATACTAGGGTTCTTACAAATGGTTTAAAAAATGGCTGGGTCGACCGCTACGAAAATAAAGGTAAAAGAAGTGGAGCTTTTTCATCTGGGGGTTATGAGGGGTATCCCTATATTTTAATGAATTACAAACAAGATGTTATTCGTGATGTATTTACTTTAGCACACGAAGGTGGGCATTCTATGCATTCTTGGTATGCCGCAAAAGCAAATCCATTTATGCAGTATAGCTACACTATTTTTGAAGCAGAGGTTGCGTCTACGTTTAACGAACAACTGTTATTTGAATACATGCTTAAAAATACTGTTGATAAAAATGAAAAAGCATACCTTTTATGCATTCGTGCAGGTGATATTCTTGCAACTCTTTATAGACAAACAATGTTTGCAGAATATGAAAAGAAAACTCACGAACTTGTAGAAAGTGGTACTCCTTTATCTGTTGATGTGTGCCGTTCCACCTACCGTGAACTTCTTGAATCATATTTTGGTTCTGAAATGAATTTTGAAGATGTAAGTGATTTAGAGTGCCTTCGTATCCCTCACTTTTACAATGCCTTTTATGTGTATAAGTATTCAACAGGAATTTCTGCAGCCCTTGCCCTTGCAAAAAGAGTTACAACAGGTGGCACAAAAGAAAAAGATGATTACTTTGCCTTTCTAAAATCAGGTGGTTCCAGATACCCAATTGAAGCCTTAAAGCTTGCAGGTGTTGATATGGGAAAACCTGATGCCATTCAAGAAGCTATTAACACTTTTAGTGATTTGGTAGACGAAATAGAAAGACTTTTAGGATAAGTTTTTATTGTTGCATGTATTTTCTATGTGTGTTATACTCATGACCTTGAGATAGAAAAAAATCTCAAGGTGGAGTGAGTATGAAGGATGAAAATAAAAAAAATATACGCATAGCAGATTTATCTGTTGTGAGAACCTATGCCTTTGTTTTAACACATTGGAAAACATTTTGGGCGCTTATGGGGTTTTTACGAATTGCAATTTGTGACTTTTTTTTGTTGCAGTTTAGTGTAAAATGGGGATGGCGAAAAATAGAAATTATCAACGTTGATCATGTCCTTGACGATGAAGTTCCCTTTGTTCCATCCCTTGCTCCGGTATATTTAGATTTTATTTATTTTTGGGCACGTCCTCTAGCTCTTTTAATTATTAAACTAAAAGGAAAAGCGCTCCCGCATGTTGTACGATTTTTTAAAACTATCAGTAGTACATATTTACAAGCTTCATCATTTTATAAATATAAAATGACAACAACTAATAGACCAACTAATGCCGATTACCGCGATAAAAATTTTGATGCGATACGGCGTGTTGATCCCCATTATCTTTGTGTTCCAAGTTTACATATTGCAGTTGTTGTATTAACGTATTCATTTTTTAGAGATGTTTTTGAAAAAGAAAACTTTTCGGATGAAGAAAAAGCATTATATAATAAAGAACTATATGATGGAGCGGTAGAAATTGGCGAAACAGTATTGTATGTAAAGCAACATAGTGTAAACTGTATTCCAGCCGCTTTATATATGATGTCAAATGCAATATCCGATTTGTTTTCAATTGAAGATGCGGTAATGTTTATAGATAGCCTTTTTGTAAATCAAACAAATATTGAAGAGTTATCTAAACAAGAAATAAATGAGCATTTGCATACTCTTTTTGAACAACTTTTGCTCGAAGGTCAGTATAGCGATTATTGGCTAGAACCATTAAAAAGATGGTTGTATAAATACCAAAATGGGGTTTATGCTACAGCAAAGATATAATACTGGTTATTGTGGAGTTCTTTTCTTTCGAGGAACAGGCTTCGTTTGTTCAAAAAAATCTATAAAGGCAAACGTACTTCCACAAAGGGCTCCCAGACAAGGGATAATTTTTTCCGATATGCTTGGAGTTTCAGAATCTATAAAAATTGATACAACATATAACAGACTTGCAAAAAGTATCGATAGTGGTATAGATTTTGTTTTTGCATGAGATAAAATCGATACAATAAGAAAAAGTATTACAATGCCTTGTGATCCAGAAATTTGAGTACTTACAAATAGGGTGCTCAATACTCCTGTAATAAAGGCTGTAATGCTGAGCATTAATATCAATAATCCTTTTCCGTAGGCTTCTTCAATAGAGGGCCCTAATAATAGTATTGACAATGTACTTAATGCTAGATGTTGCCAAGTAGTATTTCCAAAAACATGGGTAATGATTGTAATATAGTCTTGTATTGAAGTTCTGTTAAAGGGAGTACTGCTTGAAGCATTGCCTCCTACCGTAAAGATAGTTTCAACTACTTGTAAAGGTGTAGCATGTTGTAGTATAAATACCAATATACAGATGGCTGAAAAGAGAAGGGTGACAGGGGCTGTTGCTTGAATGGTAATTTTTTTTCGAGCCATTCTATAAAGCTTCACTTACGGTAATTGTTACAGGGCAATGATCTGACCCCATAACATTTTGCAATATGGTGGCCTTTTCTACTTTGTTCATAAAGCCTTCATTTACACATGCATAGTCAATACGCCACCCAATATTTTTTTCACGGGCTTTAAATCTATAACTCCACCATGAATATTGGTTTTCTTCTTTACAAAAATGACGAAAAACATCAACATAGCCAGAACTTGTAAAGGTATCCATCCATGCTCTTTCTTCCGGTAAATACCCAGGATTTGCTTCATTTTGTTTTGGTCTGGCAAGATCAATTGGTTTATGAGCAATGTTGTAGTCTCCACAAAGAATAATATTTTTTCCCTTTGAAACTAAATCATTACATAATTCAAGCATAGCGCTACAAAATCGTAATTTATAGTCGAGTCTTGCGCCTGCATCCTGACTGTTTGGAAAATAGGCACTTATTACACAAGTAGTTCCAAAGTGTGCAACCAAAACTCTTCCTTCATCGTCAAACTCGTCAACACCCATGGTTGTAACTTCATCGGCTTCTTTTTTGCTATATATTGCAACGCCTGAGTAGCCTGCCTTTTTTGCAGAAGCCCAGTATGCATAATATCCTTCCGGTTTTAAAAGGTTTTCAGAAAGCTGTGTTGGATTTGCCTTTGTTTCTTGAAGACAAACTACATCTGCATTACTTGATTGTAACCATGATATAAAATCTTTTTTTTCTACGGCACGTATACCGTTAACATTCCATGAAATTATGTATGACATAAACTTATTGTACTTTATTTTGCATTTTAAATCCACATATTGCTCAAAAAGTTCATACTTGACTATATATTTCATTTTTCTTATAATTCTAGAAAAATTAGGAGTTTTTATGAAAAAAAAATGGTTAATGTTTTTGCTTCTTACAATTGTTGGATGCGTTACATTATACGCTGACGACGATGAAAAAGATGAAAAGGCAACTGCTCTTTATGTGTCGCCTGCTGTATTAATTGAAAGCAATTCTGTTTTGCCCGGAGCAAACTTAGTTATTGAAACTTTTGGAAAACGAGATAGTACTGTAGTAACAATAGGGTACTTTCATGGATCTGAAAGTTATATTGAATCTTTAGAATTAGCTGAAACACTTATGCTGCCGAATAGTACAAAACCAAAAGACAGTTCTGCATTTATTATTCCTGTTTCTTATGGATACCCTTTAACACCGGTACGTGCTAAAAACTGGCGTGTTCAAATTAATTCTGCCTTTCGTGGAAAATTGATAATCGCAAATGCTTCCTATGAGTCTGCTTCTGATTCTTCTGAGGATATGAAATCTGAAATTTTTAAATTTGGTTTTGATTTTAACTTAGGTTTAGGTATGTATCATAGCTTTGATAATAATGTAAATATACGCTATGGGGTTGATGTTGGAATTCCTATGTTTGGTTTTCAAACAGTAGATGTAACTAATGCTTCAGGGTTTTACACTTCTGATACTGAGTTAAGTATTGAACATTCTGGTGTTACAAGTTTTTTAGATGGTGGAATAAATATTATGCCATATATTGCAGTTGG
Source organism: uncultured Treponemataceae bacterium (assembly GCA_964370555.1). Classification (GTDB taxonomy): domain Bacteria; phylum Spirochaetota; class Spirochaetia; order Treponematales; family Treponemataceae; genus CAYJFX01. The sequence goes on from CAYJJW010000063.1 coordinate 10,200, forward strand.
TATTTCTTTTTAGATAATTCACTGTGTTAAATTAAGGAAAATAAAATGAATAAAAAAATATTTTTTGCGTTAAGTATTATTGTATTATTGTTTGGGTGTGCAAGTGCTCCTGAACCAAATGAAGAAGATTTAAAATTTGAAGAAATTGTTGAATTCGAAGGCAAAAGCGCTATAGAATTATATGACTTGATTAATGGGTGGGCAGTAGAAGCCTTTGTAGATTCAAAAGAAGCTATAGATTTTTCAAGTGCAGAAACAGGAACTGTTAGAGGTAAGGCTGTTTTTGAAATTGAACTAGAAGGAATTTATGTTGGTTTAAATCCACCACTATATGCTTACTGTGTTTTTTCATTTGAATCAAAAGATGGACGAGTACGTTTTAGTTTTGACTTGAACGAAGTAAGTATGGAAAATTCTTACGGTTATGAGCAATTTAGAGATGTTACTCAAAAAGATATTGACTCATTTGATTATGCTGCGGCTTGTGAAGAAATTGTAGATGACTTTTTAGCGTTTGTAGAAGATCATAATACAGATTGGTAGAAAATATACTACTTTTATTATAGCACACAATGCAAAATGGAAAAGCTCTTCTTTAATGGAGAGCTTTTTCATTTTTTAATAGGGTCATTTTGACTCAGTTTTACCGCTTAAAAAGGTTGCTGTGTCATTTTGGCTCTTTTTTACTTTTTATAAAATACCTTTGCTTTAGGTATATACTTATTAAATCGTTATTTCTTTATATTACAACAAAATAGAATTTTATTTTTAATATAAAAAAGTTGGCACGATTATTGCAATGTTATTAGTGTAGTGTAAATAACAACATTGCTTCAAAATTGAAGCATAGGAGAATATAGAATGAAAGCAAATGACGAAGTATTAGGTTTATATCTAAAGGATATTAATAAATTACCACTTTTAACAAGAGAAGAAGAAGTTGAACTTGCAACAAAAGCTGCAAAAGGTGATAATGCTGCAAAACAAAAAATTGTTAACGCTAACCTGCGTTTTGTTGTAAGTGTTGCAAAAAAATATCAAAATCATGGGCTCGATCTTGTGGACCTTATAAGTGAAGGTAATATCGGCCTTATGACGGCTATCGAAAAATTTGATGTAACAAAAGGGTATCACTTTATTTCATATGCGGTATGGTGGATTCGACAAGCTATCCTAAAAGCTGTTTGCGAAAAATCTCGTTCAATTCGTCTTCCGCTAAATAGGGCTAATGAACTTGTTCAAATTGAAAAAACTCGAAAACTTATCACTGGAAATAAAACCGATGAAGAAGAAATAAAAGAAGTTGCAGAAGTATTACACATGACTCCTGAGCATGTGCGTGATATTTTAAATATAGCCCAAGATATGGTATCGTTAGATTCAACAACTGGAAGCTCAGATGCAACATCGTTTGGTGATTTTATTGAAGATACACAACATATCGGCCCTGAAGACTTTGCTCTTCATTCAACAATGCAACAAGATATTGATACCGTTCTTAGTGAACTTACCGATAAAGAAGCAGATGTATTACGCTGCCGTTTTGGGTTAGTTGATGGAAAATCAATGTCACTTAAAGAAGTTGGCGATGTGTTTAATTTAACAAAAGAACGTATTCGGCAAATCGAAAAAAAAGCCATACGTCACTTACAGCATCCAAAACTTTCTCAAAGGTTAGAAGCTTACGTAGCATAATACGTAAAAAATCGCATCCGTGCGATTTTTTACTATCGAGTTTTAGCAAAGC
>CAYJJW010000064.1:0-11825 GCA_964370555.1 uncultured Treponemataceae bacterium
GGATAATTATATAATCGATGCCGAAGGAGAAATGGATTTATACAATTCCTATAAGATAAAAGACCTTGTTACAAAAATGGTAGAAAAAGATGTAAAAAGAATTGTAATCAATCTTGATGCAGTAACATACATCGACTCGTCGGGGGTTGGAGCGCTCATATATATTTGCTCAATAATAAAAAAACTTAATTTGCAGCTTGCTATGACTAATATTCACGGCTCGGTTAAAAAAGTTATCGATTTAACAAAGCTAACAGATTATTTTCCCATTACAGGCACAATAGAAGAGGCGTTATCACTATTTAATAACGATTAAACAACAGATTGAATGATTTACCTTTTTAACTAAATACGATTTAAGAACATAAAATAGTAGCAAAGAAGTTTTTAGGAGACAACATGGTTCAGCAGCAAGTACAGGTAACAACAGAGCTCCAAAGTGATGAGCACAACCCATTATTTGACAAAACATTTTTAACATACGAATGTTTTTCATCAGACTATGCTATGGTTAGACAGTATACACTTCAATTACTGGAAGGCATTATAATAGAAGATGATGAAAAAAAACTCCTAGAACAACAAGTAAGTGAAATGATAAAAAATGCTATAAAACACGGCAATAATTGTGATTTGCAAAAAAAGATACATATTTGGTATTCATTTAGTTCACACTTTGCACACTTTATTATTGAAGATGAAGGCGAAGGATTTAAAGAGCTTGAAAGATGGAATAATTTTAACCGAAATCGAATAGAATCGCTTGAAAATGGAGATTTTGAAAGACTTGGAAAATTTGTTTCGTTTAAAACTCAAAACAGTGATGAGCATGATGGAGGAAATGCCCTCTTTGCAGCCTTAGAATACTGGAACGAAGGCATTTTTCTAAATACCAAACGAAATGCCCTTGCAATGTATAGAACATTCCCTTCAAGTTTTTAGCGAATGTTTAAATAAAAACGCTCCAGATATGTTGCTCTTTTCGTTGCTTCATCCCAATAATTACTATTAGGAAAAGACTCAATAATCTTTTCATATGAAGAATGTGACAAGCGGATGTTTCTTACATCAGAGTTTGATTCATAATTCTTGCCATATAAAAACAAAGCCCTGTCTATATCCTCAACACCTAGCGAAGTATATTCATCCAAAAGATACAAACTATCTTGATATCTTTTTTCATCAAAGGCAAGTTGAGCCTCCTCTAATATATCCTCAGGTGAAAAGCCATCATCATATACTTCATCCTGCAATTTTTCTGTTTGCCCACCTATAAAACTAACCTCAGGCTCAGAACTAATTCCATATAACTCTTCTGTTCTTGAGCTTGCCTTAGGCTGCTCTTGAATAGCTTTCTTTATTGGATTAACTATAACTTCGATATACTCATCTAAATATTCATTTGCGAGAATATCTTGTTTATAAAAATGCAAAATTGTAGTGCCGCTGTTTTCTCCATAAAAATTAAAGAGCGTATCATCTCCATCAATGTAACGAGAATAAAAATCTAACACTATAGGATCTGTTTCTTTTACTTCACCTAAATATATCCAACCTTGCCCTGCAAGAATAATATCTACATAATCTTCTTCATATACTTCAACTTTTTGAGAAGGAGCAATAGGTGTATCAATAGCACTTGCCATTTCAGTTGTAGCCAATATTTCTTCTCTCACAGTTTCATCTATTATGATTTCCTCTACTACATCATCTGTAAGCACTACACTGTCTATAAGCTCATCAACTTGTTGTACTTCTTGTGAAGACTGTTCTTCTTGAGGCATAACCATATTTCCATTTGTATCAAGAACTACTATGTCTTGAGTTATGGTATCATCCTCAATAACTTGTATAGGTTCAACAGTTGGTCCAACTTGTTCAGAATCAATAATCACAGTATCTTGAGTTATGGTATCGTCCTCAATAACTTGTATAGGTTCAACAGTTGCTTCAACTTGTTCAGAGTCAATAATCACAGTATCTTGAATAATAACATCGTCTTGAACAACAATGTCTTCTTCTAAGGTAGTAGTGTTCTCATCAGTTAAAAGTGTATCTGTTATAGTTTCTAAATCGTTATCTAAGTCATCCGGTAATTGCGATCGGATTTCTTCTACCTCACTCCCCTCTACCTCAATTGCCTCTGTAAGTGCAATAAGTGGTACAGTAACAGTTTCTTCTCCTTCGGTAACGAGTGTATCTTCACCGATAGGTTCTTCTAATTCTACAGCATCAATAATTGTTTCAGGAATATCGTCTAATAGTATTTCTTCTTCAAAAAGAGCAATTACTTCAGGCTCTTCTACGCCTAAGGCAAGCTCCTCATCTTCAATTATAATAGGTATGTTTTCGCTTTCGATATCAATAAGTTCATCAACTTCTTGAATAAGGGTTTCATTCGGTTCCTTTTCTATTTCTATACTATCAACAGTTTGAGCTATGTCTTCTACAATTTCTTCTTCATCAGCAATTATGATCTCTTCTATTGCTATATCATTTTGAACCATAGGTTCTTGAAAATCAGTTGATTCGCACGAAAAAAACAGTGCACAACATAACATAAAAAAAGCTATTAATTTCATGGAGCTGCCTCTAATATTTTTATAATTACTTGATCATTTGCACTATGTAATCTTTCAAGATTCTCACCCGTAGGTACAACAAACCATTCGTCAACCTCTTCTTGAGACCATCTATCTCTTGGTATATGAGAAAAAAGATACTCACCTGCATAACCTGGCTCTTTTGGTAACACCAACGGAAAATCAAGTGTATAGCGTACTTTCTCAATTTTAGGTTCGGTATTATTTGAAATCATTACAATTAGTAGGGCTAAAAATATAAAGAGAAAACTGGCTGCTACAATTATAATGACTTTTTGCCTATCCATCGACAAAAGGCTCCTTATCTTCAAACATATCTACAGCTGAATCGTTTTCATTTGTAGCGTTATGTTCTTCAATAGCTTCTTCTGAACTTTCTTCAGTTGCGCGTTCTATATTTCGTTTATTACGCTTTGGAGGATGTGGAGGTATATATACATTTAATTCAGGTTCAACCTCTTCTTCTTCAAACGGAGTAATATCAGGAAGCTTTAAACTACCTCCACCTTTGCCATCGGTTTCAAGGCGAATAGTAATAATTTTACTTACACCAAACTCTTCCATGGTTACACCGAGAAGTGTATTTGCACCAGCTACCGTTTTTTTATTGTGGGTAATAACTATATACTGGCTTAAACTTCCAAATTCTCGTAATGTGTTAATAAAACGAGTAACGTTTTCATCATCAAGGGCGGCATCTATTTCGTCTAACAAACAGAAAGGAGATGGACGCACCATGTACGTTGCAAACAATAGAGCAACCGCAGTCATTGTTTTTTCACCACCAGAAAGAAGTGCAATATTTTCTAGTTTTTTTCCTGGAGGTTGTGCAAAAATATCAACACCAGATTGAAGAACATTTTGTGGGTCTACAAGGCGAAGCTCTGCCCTACCGCCTCCAAAAAGGCGTCTAAACATATTATGAAAGTTCTTTTTAATTTTATTATATGTTGCCAAAAAGAGCTCTGTAGATTCTGCTCTAATTTCCTCTGTAATACGATGTAAATCATCTCGAGCTTTTTTTAAGTCTTCAATTTGGCTTGACAAAAAGTCGTAGCGTTCTTTAGCTTCGGTAAATTCTTCTACCGCCATAAGGTTAACATTTCCAAGATCTTTAATCTTTTGCCTTAATGTTGAGGCTTCTTCTCGAAGTTGTGCCGAAGGAGCCGTTATAGTAAACATTCTCTCTTCAAACTCCATTAGGTCCCTAGAATGAGATTCACGGAAATTTTCTTTTAAATTTCTAATTTCTGTGTCTGTTGTTACTATATCTAAATGAAACTTTTCAATTTTTTGCTGATGCGTTGACATATCATTCATAAGTGACTTTAATGCATCCCTCTTGCCTGCAACATCAGAGTTTCTATTTGTAATTGATTTTTCAAGTTCTTCAAGTTCTTTTGTAAGCGTTACACCTTGGCGACGAATCATTGCAATTTCGCCTTCTACCTCAAGTACTTGATTATCAATATCTTCAAATCGTTTAGTTTCAGTAAAAAGCTCATTTTCAAGTGCTCTAAGCTCACCTTCTTGGTTTGCAAGTTCACGTCGTAAAATACGTAGCTGGTCATCGCTTGATTGAATTTGAGCCTTCATTTGCGCTTGATTAAGTCGTAAATGCTCAAGTGTAGTTCTGTACTCTTCCATTTTTAAGTTGAGATCGGCATTTTCGCTTTTAATTTCTAAAATGCTATTACGCTTATCACCAACAAATGATCTATTTTCTTGTATTTTTTTATCAATATCACGTTTTTGTGTCATAATACCTTCAGGAGATAAAAAGTCACCTATGAAGGATGGTGTTGATTTTTCAAAATCTTGAATTGCTTGTTCAAGTTTTACAAGCAATCCTTCTATTTCTGTAAAAGATGTTACGGCAGAAGTAGCAAATTTTTGAGTGTCTGCTTTTGAAGGCTCATCTACATTTGCAAAGTCCGAGAAAATTTTTGCTCGTCCACTTGATAATACTTTTAATTGAGAAATAATTTGACCAAGATCGTCCTTTGCTTTTTTTGCCCCTGAAGCTGAGAATCCGGCTTCTTTTAGCTTTGCATCAAGTTCTGTTACAATACTTTCTGTAATTGATTCTAATTGACTTTGTAAATCTTCTAAGTCTGTATCAAGTTGAGTAATATTTTGCTCATGGGTGCCTATTTTATTATTATTTGCTACAATTCGATCACCTGAAATTGCAATATTTTCTTCAAATGAAACAATGTTTTTTGCTATTTCTTCTAAGCGCCTGTTTAAATCTTGTAAGGATCCTTCTTGCTCATCTACATCTTCGGTAATAATGTCTATTCGCTCTTCAAGACCTGCTTTTTTAATTTCTAGTTGCTTTAATTTTTCTTTTGCTAAACTTCTTGTTTCTTCAAAGTGGCGTAACTGTTCACTTTTATTTCGCTCTTCAATTGCAAGACCATAAATTTCTTGTTGCATTTCAACAAGCTTAGCTTGCATTGCATCAACTTCATCAACATGGGCAGTAAGAGCGTCATTAATTGCATCAATTTCATTTTGAACAGCATCTCTTTTTACGGTAAGTTTTTTTAGATCTTCATCACGATTTCTTTTGTCTTGTATAAAGTTTTTAAGCCTTAGAAGTTGAATATCAAGTTCATGTTCAAATATTTCATCTTTAAGTTTTCTATAATCACTTGTTTTATCTGCTTGTATTTTCAAGGTATCATAAGAGCGCTTTACTTCTCCTAAAATTCCTTCTACTTGTTTCATGTTTTCTTCAGTACGGGCAAGTTTTCTTTCTGCTTCGGCTCTCTTTACTTTAAACCGCGTAATTCCAGCAGCTTCTTCAAAAAGATACCGTCTGTCTTCAGGTTTACTAGAAAGAATTTGGTCAATTTTACCTTGTTCCATAACAGAGTAGGCAACCTTTCCTACCCCTGTGTCCCAAAAGAGCTCTCTAACATCTTTAAGCTTACATTGTCTGTTGTTTATAAAATATTCACCTTCACCGGAGCGGTAAAGACGTCTTTTTATGCTAATTTCACTCATATCTAATGGTAAAAGACCATTATCATTTGCAAGTGTTAACGTAACTTCTGCCATATTAAGAGGCTTTCTTGTTTCGGTTCCGTTAAAAATAATATCTTCCATTTTTTCTGCACGCATGGTTTTTGCAGCTTGTTCACCTAAAACCCATTTAACGGCATCAACAACATTACTTTTTCCGCATCCATTAGGCCCTAAAAGCGCAGTTATCCCATCTGCAAACTCAATACGAGTGCGATCGGCAAACGATTTAAAACCAAAAACTTCTAGACCTTTTAGAAACACTTAAAACCTCTATTACTGCATTTTTCCTACCAATGGATAAAATGCCCATATTAATATTCTACTATTTTACTGAGTATGGCTCTTTAGGTCAAGTGTAATTACGAATCAAATTCAACTACTTTGCCTTCTCGTAAATCTCTAGGATTAATAATAATGCCTAACTTCTTCTCTAATTTTGAAAGATTGCGTAGCTCGTATTCATCGCCAATAATGGCATTTATGCCGGACTTCCCTGCCCTAGCCGTTCTTCCTGCCCTATGAACAAAAAAGTCTGCATTTGAAGGAAGATCCATTTGAATAATATGAGTAATACCTACAATGTCTAAACCACGGGCGGCTAAGTCACTGGTAATTAAAATAGGAAGTTTTCCTGAACGAAATTGATCGAGCGATTGCTTTCTTTTTACTTTATCGGTTTTTGCCGTTAACACCGCGCAGTTTACTTTATGATGACGAAGTGTTTCATTTAAGTAAATAGTTTCATCGGTTCTTGAGCAAAAAACTATCGCCTTCTGAGGCTTTTCTGCAGCAAGAAAACTGCGTAATACTTTTGCTTTATTTCTACTTTCTGCATGAAAGGCCCAATGAGTAATTCGAGACTTTAAAACATCTTCCTTTGGTAAAAGTGCTACTTCAAAATCTTTAGTTTCAAAATTATCAACTTCACGTTTTAATATTTTTTGCATTGACTCAGGTAATGTTGCAGAGCAAGCTATTAACTGTGCAGATCTTGGCATCATACGCACAAAAGACAAGGTTTCATCTCTCATTTCTGGAGAAAACAAACGATCTACTTCGTCCAATACTATTGCCTTTACATTATTTATTTTAAGCTTTTTTAAATGAATAAGTTCTGCTAAACGTATACTTGAACCAACAATTGCAAAAGGTTTGTCTTTAAAACTTTCAATTTGCCTTTTTAAAGGAGCTCCTCCATAACAAAGAACGGCTTTAAATGGAGTAAAAATATTTATTTCATTTTTAATTTGAGATGCCAGCTCTAATGTTGGAGATAGAACTATAAGCTCAGGATTAGGGAAAACCACTGTTCGGTTTTTTTCTAACAAAGAGACATCTTGACCATCATCTGTTTTTTTCAAAAAACTTTGTTGTAATAGAGGAAGAATATATGCAAGTGTTTTTCCTGTTCCTGTTTCAGACTCAAAGAAACAGTGTTTTTGAGAAAAAATAAGAGGAATAACAGTTTCTTGCACCTTTGTTGGCTCGGTTATTGAGCGACTTTCAAGTTTTTCTGTAAAAAACTTGTGAATTGATAAGCTTTTCATGATACATTTAGTATAGCACAGAATGAAAAACTATGCTATAATGTTTGAGATGAAAATTGGTATTGATGTGTTCGGATGTGAACACGGTAAAGCAGGTTCAGGCTCCTATGTTACTTCTCTTGTAAAGAATCTTCCTTTTGACGAAGATTGTACCTATGAATTATTTGGACATGAAATTGATAGATATACATTTGATCCTGGAGACGGTAGCGTTTCTTTTGTTGGAATAGATATTCCCGACAATCCAAAAGCAGAAAAAGTTTGGCATACATTTAAGCTTAAATCTTTTGTTGCAAAACAAAAGTATGATGCAGTTCTCTTTCCATCAGGCTCACCAACAGGACATCTTTCTATAAAAGTACCTACTGTTGTAGTAGTACATGATATTGTTTCTAATTATTTACAGCGATCTGTTAATAAAATATCGGTGGGATTATTTAAGCGAAACTTAAAAAAAGCCACAAAGGTAATTGCGGTAAGCCACTTTATCAGAAAAGATTTAATTCAGTTAAAAATAAAACAAGATAAAATTGAAGTATTATATGATGGAGTAGATCATAGCATTATCGCTCAAAAAGCCAGCGAAATACTAATAGAAAATAATGAACAAGAAGATATTGCATATATTCAACCATTTGCAATTCAGCGACCGTATATAACATATGCATCCCGCTTAGCAAATAAAGAAAAAAAACATATAGAATTAATACGTGCTTTTAGTGAATTTAAAAAGAAAACAGGGCTTCCTCATCGTTTAGTGCTTTCCGGCAACGAAGAAGCCTACGCAAAACACATATATAAAGAACTTGAAACTTGTGAGTATGCGTCTGATATTTTAATTACAGGACATTTCCCAAGAGAAAGTTTTTATAAACTTTACGCCCTTTCAGATGCTTGTGTTTTTCCATCAGCAAATGAAGGTGTAGGCTTACCGGTAATAGAAGCTATGGCTTGTGGCGTACCTGTAGCATGTGCAAAAAAAGGCTCTCTTGGAGAAATTGCAGGAGATTTTGCATTGTATTTTGACCCCGATGATAACGATGACTTTACAAGTGCAATTAAAACAATACTTACCGATGAACAATTAAGAGAAAAGCTTATCAAAGAGGGAAAAGAATGGACAAAACGCTTTTCTTGGGATAAAACCGCTTCTAAAACAATAGAGTTACTTAAAACTCTTGTACAATAATGCAAAAAAAGACATTTTCAAATGAAAATGTCTTTTTTTATTTAAGCTGTTTTTTGCTCAATTTTCAATGTTTCGCACGAACACTGCTTGTTTTCTACCATATCTTTTGTAATGGTAAGAGCTTTCTTACCCTTTATTGAAGGTATTTCAAACATAATATCTAAAAGCATTTTTTCAACTATAGCACGTAATCCACGTGCACCTGTTTTTTGCTGTATTGACATTGCTGCAATTTCTGCTATTGCCTCATCATTAAAATGTAAGTCTACATCATCCATAGCAAAAGATGCCATAAATTGCTTTGTTATTGCATTCTTTGGTTCTGTTAATATTTTAACCAAATCATCCTTTGAAAGCTCATTTAAAGATACTGCAATAGGCATACGTCCTATTAACTCAGGAATTAATCCAAATTTAACTAAGTCATCTGGAATTACTTGATTTAAAAGTTCTGCTTTTTCTTCGTCACTCATTGTATTTAAATGAGAACCAAAGCCAATTGCATGCTGACTAACACGAGCATCAATTATTTTTTCTAAACCAACAAAAGCACCACCACAAATAAATAAAATATTTGTAGTATCAATTTCAATTAATTCTTGATTTGGATGCTTTCTTCCGCCCTGTGGTGGAACACTGGCTTTTGTTCCTTCTATAATTTTCAGCAATGCTTGCTGAACACCTTCACCTGAAACATCTCGCGTTATTGAAACATTTTCACTTCTACGAGATATTTTATCAATTTCATCTATAAAAATAATTCCTCGTTCAGCTTCTTTTATATTTCCATTTGCAGCATTAATAAGCTTTAAAAGTACATTTTCTACATCTTCACCAACATATCCTGCCTCAGTTAATGTTGTTGCATCAGCAATTGCAAATGGAACATTTAATTTTTTTGCCAAGGTTTTTGCTAATAATGTTTTACCACAGCCTGTTGGTCCCATTAATAAAATATTAGATTTTTCTATTTGTACGTCATCATCAGCTTTTTTTATATTTTTTTGTGCAGGTAATGCCATTCGTTTATAGTGATTATATACTGCAACTGCGAGTGCTTTTTTAGCATAATCTTGGCTCACCACATATTCATCTAAATACTCTTTAAACTGAGATGGTGTTGGTACATTTGCAATTTCAATAGCTGCTGCACTTTCAATATCTTCTTCAAGAATTGATTTACAAACAGCAACACAGTTTTTACAAATACATACGCCACTTGGTCCGGCTACTAGCTGTAAGTTTGCAGAAGAAGGCTTACCACAAAAAGAACAACTTGAACCAAAGGTATTTTTTGACTTAGCCATTACTGCCCCCTTCTAGGCATTATTTGATCTATAATGCCGTATTCAAGAGCTTCGGTTGCACTCATAAAATAATCTCGCTCCATATCATGAGAAACAACATCTATTTTTTTTCCTGTATGATGTGCAAAATACTCTATAGTTAAGTTTTTAAGTCGCATAATTTCTTTTGCTTGTATAACAATATCAGACGCCTGCCCCTGAGCACCACCCCATGGTTGATGAATCATAACTCGGCTAGAAGGCAGCGAGTGTCTTTTTCCTTTTGTACCACCAGCTAACAGTATAGCGCCCATACTTGCCGCCTGCCCCATGCAAATGGTTTGAATATCACACTTCACATACTGCATTGTATCGTAAATTGCAAGTCCTGCAGTAACAGACCCTCCTGGTGAATTAATATACATACTAATATCTTTTTCAGGATTCTCGGATTCTAAAAATAGAAGTTGTGCAACAATTAAGTCTGCAGTTACATCATTTATTTCACCATCTACAAAAATAATTCTATCTTTTAACAGTCTAGAAAATATATCGTAGGAACGCTCTCCATTTCCAGTTTGTTCAATAACATACGGAACAAGACTACTTGCTTTTTCACTCATACTAGATCCTTTTTTAAGTGTATAATTGCTACACCTTGCTCTACATTTTTACAAAGTGTCTAAGCCTATACATGCAATTTACCCTTATTGTTTTTTAAACAAATCAGCAAACGATGTTTTATCACCCTTACCAATTTTTACTTCAGAAAAAAGTTGTGTGTACAATTTTTTTTCTCTTATATCATCTATAAGATACTCTTTTCTTTGTGCATCCGCATAGTGTTTTTTTACTTCTTCTGCAGAAATATTTGCTTCTGCACCAATTTTTTCGTATTCTGCGTCTATTTCAGCATCACTTACTTCTATTTTTCTCATTTTTAAGAGTTCTTCCACAATCAAGCGGCTTTTTAGCATCTTTTCACAATCGCCTACCCATGTTTCGAGCATTGCTTCTTTTGTTTGACCTGAACCAGTTAGCATACTTTCGAGTTGATCTGGTGACATTTGAAATTGTTGTGCCATCATTCTCCAACGAGATTCTTTTTCTGCTTCTATCATTGATTTAGGAAGAACAATAGCATTTTTTTCTACTAATTGATCTAGAATTGCGCTTGCCTTTATTTCTCTCATTCTATTTTCTAGGGCAGTATTTAAATTCTTTGTAATATCAGCTTTTAAATCTGCAAGATTTTTATATTTTTCGTTTACATCTTGTGCCAATTCATCATCTAAATCTGGTAGATTTCGCACTTTTAAAGCTTTTATAGTAACAGATACTTTTTTTGTTGTTCCAGCTAATTCTTTGTTTTCATCATCTTTTGCAAATTTTTTGCTAATAACTTTAGTATCACCTTTTTTCATTCCAATAATATCATTATCAATTTTGAAAATGTTTTGTTCTGTACCAATAGTAAAAACGAAGTCTTCACGTTTTGAACCTTCAATTTCTTTATCGCTATCATCTACTTCAAAGTAGTCAATTGTTACAACATCATCTTTTGCAGCTTTTTCATCATCTTTTTTATCAATGACCATTGCATTACGCTGGCGAATATTTTCAAGCTCTTCTTTAAGTTCTGCATCACCAACACTTACTTGTGGCTCTTTGATACTTACTTTATCAAGGCCTTCAACTTTAACCTTTGGCATTACATCATATTTTATTGAAAAAACTAGATCTTTATCAAAATCGATAGGTGGAAACTCATCCATTGTAGGCCTTGCATACGGAAGCGGTCTATGTTCAGCATCGTTTTTATCAAGATCCGTAAATACTTGTTCAACAGCCTTTTCTACAATATCAGAAGTTGCATCTTGTTTTAATGCCTCACCATATTTTCTTTCTAGAATAGAAATTGGAACCTTACCCTTTCTAAACCCAGGCAATTGAATTGTTTTTGCATATTGAGTAATTAACTCATCATAGTTTTTTTTAACATCCTTTTTTGGAATCGTAACAGTTAGTTTTACTGAGGAGTGCTCTAGTTCTTCAAATTTTTTTGTGGTTTCCATAATAATTTCCTTTCTAATGGTATCTTACACGATTGAGATAAAAAAAGAGCGATTCAAGAATAGTCCTGAATCGCCTTGAGCGGGAAACGGGA
>CAYJJW010000065.1:0-11810 GCA_964370555.1 uncultured Treponemataceae bacterium
AAATACCAGATAACCACCAAGGGATTTTACCTCCACCTACGAAAAAGTCAGCTGAGTTTTTTACTGACTTCTTTGAGTGAAACCCAATTATGAGCATCACGATAAAGAAAATAATGACTGCTATCCAGTCAAGCATGTGCATGGACATGAAGCCCTCCTTAAAATATTTTTAACTGCATTTCTGCAAGTTTTTAAAGTTATCAAGTTTTTTTATACGCTGTTCTGCATAAAAAGTATTTATCTTTTTATATTTTTCTTTTTCTGATGAACCTTCAAGCTCTTCAAGTTTTAAAATATATTTTTTTACCGATTCTACTGAAAACAGTGTTAATAAATATTTATCCAGTCTTTGCTCATGTTTTGAAAGTGAATTATTCCACATTGCAAGATTTAAAACAAACAATGCCGACAAAGAAATTGGAACAAAGAAATTAAATAGTATTCCTCTTAAAAAATCAAACTGTGTTTTAAATACAAAAACACTAAAAATAAGATTAAGAATTAATAATAACGGAACAAAAAGTCGTAATGTTATTCGTAGTTGTGTGTGCGTTCTACAACGTTCTATTTCTCTACAAACAGCAATTTTCATAAATTCTTTATCGCCACCATTTGCGAGTTCTGCATTTAATACAATTTTTGCAGGTTCGTTTTTTTTGCTAGTAAGGGGAGACAATACTTCTACAATTCTAACTAAAAAAGAGTACTTAGAAAATTCTTTACTTGTGAAAAAAGAAGCATTACATTCTATCGGTATAGAAAAAGAAATGGTCTTTAAATCAGTATATTCTGCTGCTGGCCTAGGCAAATGATTTGTCTTTTTTAGCAAAAGAAACACTAAGTATAAACTTAACGCTACAAGTGGGTAAAAAACCCACTGTATTGAGAAAGACAGGTAAAGAGCCTGTATAATTGCTATTATAAACAAAGGCCCAATACCAATAATATAAGCGCTATTAGAAAGTGTTGGCTTATACATCCTATAAACCTAATTTTGAAGCACTATCTAAATCAAGATATAATTTTGCATCTTTTTTTGTTCGAAGAATAGATGCAGGACATACTTCATCAATCTCTCCTAATAAGGTCCCTGCAACAGCCTGTGCTTTTCTTTCATTAGGGACAATACAAAATAGCTGTTTTGGCCCAATTAAAGCAGGAATTGTCAATGTAAGCGCATGTGTTGGAACATCTGCCATTGTTGGAAAGCAACCATCATTAACTTGTTGTTGTCTGCAAGATTCTTCCAATTCAACTACTTTAACCATTTTAGCATCTTTAAAATCTGCTACACTAGGATCATTAAAAGCAATATGTCCATTTTCTCCAATACCCATAAACACAATATCAATAGGAAACTCTGAAAGCAGTTTCGCATAGCGAAGTTCTTCTTCTTGTGGGTTAGACATACCATTCAATAAATTTATTGTTTTAAATGGAAGCCTGTCAAAAATAGCTTTCTTTAAAAACCCACTAAAAGAAGCTGGACTTCCTATTTCAAAGCCAACATATTCATCCATATGAAAGGCATTTACACGTGACCAATCAACATTTTTATCTACACAAAGAGCTTCTAAAAATTCATTTTGTGACGGGGCTGCCGCAAAAACACAGTTTACTTCTTCTTTTGTTTCTAAAAGCTTACATAAATAGTCTATTGCTTCTTTTGCAGAACTTCTTCCCATTTCTTCTCTTGAATCATAAATCGTTACTTCAAGTTCATCATATTTTTTTATTTTCACTATTAATCCTTTACTCGCCATTAAAACATAAATGCAAGTTTTGTAAAGTATCGTTTTAGTATAAGTCATAAAATTTCAAAAGTCAAGTTTTTTCTTTAACTGAATATGCTATTAGAAGAAAACTTAAAATACGATTTTATTCACTATACATTGAAACAAGACTCATTAAATGATATACTTACATTTGAAACATAAAAGAAGGATAGTTTACAAATGGCAGACATTACACGAAAACTTACACGAAAGGCACTTTTTAATGCCGATGGAGACATTGAAGTTACTAAGCGAAGAATGATTGGGGGGAACACCACAAACCTCAACGACTTTAACAACATGAAGTACCCTTGGGTAAGTGCCTGGTACCGACAAGCCATGAACAACTTTTGGATTCCAGAAGAAATTAACCTTCAAAGCGATGTGCAAGAATACCGCCAATTGAGCCCAGCAGAGCGCACCGCCTACGACAAAATTTTATCCTTTTTGGTTTTTTTAGATTCTATTCAAACCGCAAACCTTCCATCTGTTGGTGAATATATTACCGCAAACGAAGTAAACCTTTGTTTAACTATTCAAGCCTACCAAGAGGCAATTCACTCGCAAAGTTACGGCTACATGCTCGACACCATTTGTAACCCAACAGAGCGAAACGACATTTTATACCAGTGGAAAAACGATGAGCATCTTTTGGCACGGAACAGTTTTATTGGAGATTTGTACAACGAGTTTCAAGAAAACCCTTGCCCAAAAACATTGGTTAGAACCTGTGTTGCAAACTATATTCTTGAAGGCATTTATTTTTATTCAGGCTTTATGTTTTTTTACAACCTCGGCCGCATTGGAAAGATGGGAGGATCTGTTCAGGAGATTCGCTACATTAACCGTGATGAAAACACCCACCTTTGGCTTTTCCGCTCTATTTTGTTAGAAATGCAAAAAGAAGAGCCTGAGCTTTTTACACCGGAACTTATTGAAGAATATCGAGCAATGATTAAAGAAGGTGTTGAGCAAGAAATCAAGTGGGGTCACTACGTTATTGGCGACACCATTTCAGGCCTCACAAAAGACATGATTTCTGACTACATAAAATATCTTGGAAACTTGCGTTGCACTAATTTGGGATTTAAGCCATTGTACGAAGGTTATGATGAAGAGCCAGCTTCTATGGTATGGATTAACCAGTACTCAAATGCTAATTTGATAAAGACAGACTTCTTTGAAGCGAAAAGTACTGCGTATGCGAAGAGCACTGCTTTAGTTGATGATTTGTAGGATTTTGCAAAACGCTGTTTTGCGATTATATTACATTTATTTTTAAATTTATTTAAGATTTTTTTCTAAAGTAAATTTCCGCTTGAAAGCGTAGGAAATTTTATCTACTCTACTTTCTCTTGGAACCTATTTCAAAAATTTTTGGATCAAATGTAAAAAAATATCGAAAACTCAACAAGTTAACGCAAGATGAACTCTCAGAAAAATTAGGCGTTGGGCCAAAGCACCTTTCTAGAATCGAAACAGGGGTGCAGTTTGCATCGGCAAGTTTAATAGAAAAAATTGTTGAAGCCCTTAATGTTTCGCCTGCTACACTTTTTGAGCATGTTGTTTCAAAAAAGCAAGTTATTTCAGAGTATACAGATATTTGTGAGTATATTGATAAAAAAATGGAATCGCTTTATGAGCGTATAAAAGGGGATATTGTTAAACATACATAAACAAAAAAAAGAGAGCCCTTGAGCTCTCTTTTTTGCTTATACTAGTTTTTCATTAAAACAGGTTGTCCTGTTGCATCTAATACGTCGCGCCACATTGGGCTTTCAGGGTTTACACAGTTTCTTCTGCTCGTTGCAAGACGAGTTGGAAGATGAATGTATTTGTTATGTAAAAGACCAATTAATAGCTTTGTTTTTCCTGCCATTGCAGCATGTACGGCATTGTTTCCAAGACGTTCGCAATAGATAGAGTCTGTTGCACTTGTTCTAGCTGAGCGAATTTGGTAACTTGGATCGATGTATTTTAAAGTACATTCAATTTTTCGTTCCTTAAAATAATCTGTTATTTTTTTGCTCATAAAAACACCAATGTCACCAAAACGCTTGTTACCGGAAGCATCTTTTTCACCACTTTCTTCAAATAATTCTTGTCCTGCTCCTTCCGCAATAACTACTACAGCGTGACCTCTTCTTTCAATTCGTTTTTCTAAATGTTTTAAGAATCCATTTTCGCCATCTAGGTCAAAAGGCACTTCAGGAATAAGACAAAAGTTTGTTTCATGACTTGCTAAAGATGAATAGGCTGCAATAAAGCCGGCTTCTCTTCCCATTAGCTTAATAAGCCCAATACCGTTAATATGAGAGTTTGCTTCCATGTGTGCAGTTTCAATTGCAGAAACCGCATTTTGAACAGCAGTATCAAAACCAAAAGATCGTTGTATAAAAATAAGATCATTATCAACTGTTTTTGGAATACCAACAACAGCAATTTTTAAGTTTCTTGCTTCTATTTCTTCTGCAACTTCTAAAGCTCCCCTTTGTGTTCCATCACCACCAAGAATAAAAATCATATTCATATTTAAGGCTTCAATAGCATCTACTATTTCTGTAACACGATCTCCGCCTCCACGACTTGTTCCTAAAAAAGAACCTCCCGTTTTATGAATATC
Organism: uncultured Treponemataceae bacterium; assembly: GCA_964370555.1. Classification (GTDB taxonomy): domain Bacteria; phylum Spirochaetota; class Spirochaetia; order Treponematales; family Treponemataceae; genus CAYJFX01. Next base: position 4,399 of record CAYJJW010000065.1, read on the forward strand.
ATCTACAAGTTCTGGTGTTAAATCTACCGTATCAAATCCATTTTCAGGGAAAAGCCCATTAAAACCGTAACGAATACCACGTATACGTCGCACCCCATAGCGATTCCATAAACAGCGTACTACAGCTCTAATAACATCATTAAGCCCTGGACACAAGCCTCCACAGGTAAAAATTCCTGCGTTTACATGTTTTGGATTAAAATAAATGTGCTCTCTTGGACCTGCTTTTTGAATAAGATTATGTGAAAAGGCCTCTTTAGATTCTACTGTATCCTCTTTTAGAGCATCAACATCATAATGAATTACTTCATTATCCTCTACGTAATTTGCGATAAAGTCCCCATATACTTTAGAGAGTTCGATTGGGGATGGAACTTTACATTCACCTAGTGTTTCAATTGAAAAATCGTATAAATCTGCCATGGCATATAATACTCCCAAAAAAGTATTTTTGCAAGGGTGTACTTACTAATTTAACAAAAAAATAACAAAGTAATTATTTTTATACCATTGACATAAAGTATATTTAATGGTCTACTAAAGTCTATGGATAAAAACTTTGTATCAATTGGCTGTATTGTTCTTGCATCAGGAATTTCAAAAAGATTTGGAAATGAAAATAAACTAACAGTAAATTTTAATGGAAAAGCTGTTATTGAATATATCTTACAATCTGTATCTAAGGGACCTTTTATGTTAAGTGTATGTGTTACACAAAGAACAGAAATTAAAGATTTTTGTAACAACTACAATATGCCTTTTGTAATGCATAATTTTACCGAAAAAAAAGACACCGTAAGAATTGGTCTTGATTTTTTACTAAAAAAAGGCAACTTTGATGGTATAATGTTTTGTGTGGCCGATCAGCCATATTTAACGCTTTCAACTATTCAAAAACTATGTGATGATTTTAAAAATCATCCTCATAGTATTGTTCGTGCTGCAAGCTATGATGAAAAAGGAGAACTTTTTCAAGGAAACCCCGTCATTTTCCCATCAACCCTTTTTGAAGAACTACAATTATTACAGGATGGGGAAAATGGCAGAAATGTTATTGTAAAGCACCAAGATATTGTACGTCTAATTCCCATTCAAGATAGGCTTGAACTCATGGACATTGACACCCCAAAAGAGATTGTTAGGATAATTCAAGAAAACAATAAAAAAGCCCAAATAAAATAACATTCTTTAAGAAAAAAGATTCACATCAACAAATACATGACCTGAGGATTCTTTTTTTGAATCTTTTAAGTAAGATTGCATTACTTTTCGAAACTCTGTAGGAGATTGTTTTTCAACCTTTCTAAAAGTTTTAGAAAAAGAAGAACTATCATGAAATCCACAGGCAAGTGCTATTTCTGTAATACTATTTTTTGTATACATAAGCATATCTTTAGAAGCAAGAAGTCTTTTTTTTGTAAGATATTCCTTAGGCGATAAATTTGAAGCATTTTTACATAATTTGTATAAATAACTACGAGCAATATTTAAATGCTCGCTTATGCTCTCAATTGAAATATTTTCTGTATAATTGTTTTCTATATAATCCAGCACATTTGAAGTATAGTCTTTATCTTCTTTTTCTATTTCTTTGGGATATTTTTTTAATGTTGAAAAAAATAAATAAAACCAGCCTGCAATTTCATCATGCGTATATCCAGGATTTTTAAAACACTCTAACGATTTTTCCAAAAATGATTCTAGTTTTTCTTTTTCGTTTGGTTTACAAATACAGTTTTCTTGTGTGAGCCCATAATGCCATATCATTCTTTGCGCTTCTTCACCATCAAAAGAAAACCAAACATACTCCCAGGGATCTTCTTTATCTGCTTCGTAATAAGTTACTTCTTTAGGGAAAATTAAAAATCCTTGATTTTTTTTAATATGGTACGTTTTTTTTCCTTTTCGCAACGTTCCTTTACCTGATATAACAAAATGAAGTAAAAACTGAGGCCTTGCTTTTGGCCCAAAAGAGTGTCCTGACATGCATTTTTCATAACCACAATAATAAAAAATAACTGAAGGCGTTTTATTCATACGTAATTTAAAAGTATACCAGTATACCCCCTTTTGTCAAGCTTTTAAACAACCAAAAGTAGACAAAATGACATAAATTTGGAATCAAAACCTATAGCCCCCCAAAAAGACAAGTGCTATGATTTGTCTATGATAAGCTCTTTATGGGTATGAAACATCGTATTCAAAATGTATATAGTATCAAACACTGTTCTTCTTTTTTTCCCATTTAAGTACTATCTAACTTGTAACCTTTCCCCTAGTTTGGGGTTTAAAATAAATTGCATATAAAATATGCACGGAGGACCTTATGAAAGGATTTATTAAAATCATGGTTTTTGCACTTTTATTACTAAGCATAGTATCTTGTGCAAAAAAAGAAGAAGAAGTTACGCTAACTGTTTGGGTACAGCGTATTGGTGCTGAAGGTGAAGCTCTAGAAGCTGCTTGTGAAGCCTTCACAGAAGAAACAGGCATTAAAGTAGAGTTTAATGCTCCTGGTACAGACTACGAAAACTTACTTCGTATGAAAATGTCTGCAAATGAAATGCCTGATATTTGGTCAACACACGGTTGGGCTGTTAACCGCTATGCTGAATATTTATTAGACTTAAGTGATCAACCTTGGGTAGATAGAGTATCACCATCTCTATTAGCTCAAGTAACTACAGCAGATGGAAAAGTAGTTGCTATGCCTATTGACTCAAGTGTAAACGCAATTGGTTATAATCCTGCAATCTTTGAAGAATATGGTATTGAACCACCAAAAACTATCAATGAGTTATATGAAGTTTGTGAAGTAATTCTTGAAAAAAGTAATGGAACAGTAGTTCCTATGCACCTTGGTGGTGGAGATGTTTTCCCTATCGCAAAAATGCATAACTGGCTATCAACATCAGGTTTAACACTTGCAAGTGATGATAATTCAGATGAATTTATCGACGGTTCTTTTGACTGGGAAAAATATAAAATTATTGGTGAATTTACTCAAAATATCCATAAAAGAGGATACGTAAATGTTGATGTATTAACAGCTACAAACGATGACACAAGCAAAGCTATGGCAAGTGGAACAGCAGCAATGGCATTTACTGGCTGGAATATTCGCCCTGCAGTTTTAACATACAACCCAGAAGCTGAATTTGGATTCTTCCCAATTCCTACTTTCAATGAAGCTGATGCTCCTATCGTAGTTGGTGGTGAAACAGATTCTTGGGGTGTAAGTAAAAACACAGAAAACATGGATGCTGCTATAAAATTCCTAGAATACTTTGCTCGTGAAGATGTTAACAAAGCTCTTTGTGAAGCTTTACAAATCCAATCAGGTTTTATGGATGTACAAGCAGATTTAGGAGACATGACTCCATTCTTTGAAAATGTAAGCAAATTAGATGTAGAACCATTCTTTGACAGAACATTCTTCCCTAGTGGAATGTGGGATGGTATGCAACGCTATGGTCAAATGTTATTCACTGAAGGATACACAGTTGATCAATATGTTACAGACATGGAAAATGAATATAACAACTTAAGATCAAAATAAAACTACTAAAAGCTATCGTTTTAACATCCTTATTAGGGATAAAAGCGATAGCTTTTTTAATTTGGAGTTATTATGAAAAAAACAAACATACAAAGTATAAACTGGATGTATGTTCCCGCCGTTGTCTTTTTTTTAGTTTTTATACTATATCCTTTTATACAAGGAATTTATATATCTTTTACAGACTGGAATGGCTATTCACAAACAAAAAACTTTATTGGATTACAAAATTACATAAGATTTTTTCAAGACCCAAACACAAAAATAGTTGTAGTCAATACTCTTATTTTTGGTATAGGAAGCACCATTTTCCAAAACTTGTTGGGCCTTCTTTTTGCTTTACTGGTTGATATAAAATTTAAAGCTCGAAATGCTGTTCGAACTTTAATTTATTTACCAGTAATTATTTCACCATTAATTATGGGATATGTACTCTATTATTTATTCTCATACTCAAATGGTGCCTTAAATGAAATATTAACCCTTTTACAAATGGAACGCATAGATTGGTTGGCTGAACGTAACCGTGCAGTTAATATTATTGTAATAATTAACACCTTACAATTTGTTGGTCCTTGTATGCTAATTTATTTAACAGGACTTCAATCAATTTCAGGTGAATATAAAGATGCAGCTCAAATAGATGGTGCAAATTCGTTTCAACGATTTAAACATATTACATTGCCTCTTTTGGTTCCATCAATAACCATAAATGTTGTTTATAACCTTATTGGGGGATTAAAACTTTTTGATATTATAATGTCGTTAACAAAGGGTGGCCCAGGATATAATACATCTTCAATGTCTACCTTTATGTACACCCTCTATTCAGGAAGACAAGATGCAGGTTATGCCACAACAGTAGGAAACATGATGTTTGTATTAATTGCCCTTATTGGATTAACCGTATTGCGCTATTTACGAAAAAAAGAGGTAACAGAATAATGTATAAAAACGTACCAAAAAAAATACTTTTGCCGATTGGTAGTATAATCATTTGTGCAATTCAACTTATTCCGTTTTATATGATGATTACCATGTCATTAAAAAAGCCCACAGACTATCATTCTGTAATTCAGTTTCCATTGTATATTTATCTTGAAAACTATATAAATGTATGGGAAAAGGCAAACTTAGATGTAGCATTTACAAACACTCTAATAACAACATTTGGAACATTATTCCTTCTTATTGTTGTAGCTTCTATGGCGGCCTATCCACTATCACGTGTTCGCACAAAATTAAATGCAGCGGTATATAATACATTTATTTCATGTATGATTATTCCTTCTTTAACGCTTATGGTTCCTTTATATAAGTTTTTAATTGATATTAACTTATTAAACACATTAATTGGTGCTATTTTAGTTAAGGTTGCCTTTGCTATTCCTCTCTGTATTTTCTTATATACAGGTTTTATTGGAGGAATTCCAAAAGAAATCGATGAAGCAGGATGTATAGATGGTGCAAGCCCTTTTAGAGTTTTTTACCAACTCATTTTTCCTCTTCTAAGCCCTGTAACTGCCTCTGTGCTTATTGTGCAAGGAATAGGTATTTGGAATGAATATGGAATGTCATTATATATTCTACAAGAAAAAAATGTACAAGTTTTAACAGTTTCACTTGCACGCTTTATTGGACAAAACCAATCTCATTTTAACTGGGTTGCTGCAGGCTGTTTAATGGCTTCTATTCCAGTTATCATTTTATTCTTACTTTGTCAAAAACAATTTATTAAAGGCATGGTATCAGGAGCTGTTAAAGGATAATTTATGTTTATGAATATAATTCGCACACCGGATGTTGTTTCGGCGTGCTATAATGAAAAGTGGAACTTATTACATAAAGAAAATGAAGTTTTTTCACATGATTCTATTACCGTTTTTTCAAAAATAAAAAAGGAAAGTGTTTCTTTTTCTCTTACCGCTCCCAATCAAAGCGTAGAGAAAATTTTAATTCGGTGGAAAGAAACATGCGGCGATAATAATGTATTTTTAGGTGACCACTGGGAAAGAGCCTATGGCGATTTAAGTTGGAGAAATATAGCTCCCGAAAAAGAAATGCCTTGGTATTTTTTTACTTCAGACAAAAAAACAACCGACGGATATGGCGTAAAAACAGGCCCTTCTGCGCTTTGTTGCTGGTTTTATGATGGAAATTATGTTAGCCTTTTACTTGATGTTAGATGCGGAGGTGTTGGCGTAAACCTACATAATCGCGAATTAGAAATGGCAACCGTAATCAGCAGAAAAGGCCTTTCAAGTGAATCCATATATGAATCCATGACCGCATTTTGCAAAAACATGTGTGATAATCCTCTTACGCCAAGTGAACCGGTATACGGAAGTAATAACTGGTATTATGCATACGGAAAGTTTGATGAACATGACATTATGATGGACAGTAAGCTTTTAGCAGAAGTATCACCAAAAACCTCAAACAAACCTTTTATGGTATTAGATGATGGTTGGCAAGTTGGAAAAACACCTGAGTCATTAAAAAAAGATACCCCTTGGACACCAAATGTACAAAAGTTTCCATGCATCGATAAAACGGCAAAAAAAATGAAAGAAATTGGTGTACGACCGGGTATTTGGTATAGACCTCTACTTACAAACTATACCGTAGATGAATCGTTATATTTGAAAACAATTCATGAAATTGGAAAAACAGTGCCTGCTCCTATTTTAGATCCAAGTAAAAAAGAAGTTTTGGAAATGATTTCATCTCAAATGAAAAAGTTTATAGAATGGGGTTTTGAATTAGTTAAGCATGATTTTACAACTTTCGATTGTATGGGGCTTTGGGGTCAAAAGTTTAATCATACCATTACACCTAATACATGGTCTTTTTCTGATACAACGAAAACAACTGCAGAAATTTATAAAAACCTTTATAAAACCATTCAAGAATCAAGTGGTGACATGCTCATAATAGGATGTAATACTTATTCGCATCTTTCTGCTGGCTATTTTGAAATTAACCGAACAGGAGATGATACAAGTGGCGTACAATGGGAAAGAACACGCCGAATGGGCGTTAACACTCTTGCCTTTAGAATGTCTCAGCATAACACCTTTTATGCGGTAGATGCAGACTGTGTTGGTATAACTGATAAATTAGATTGGGATTTAAATAAACAATGGTTAGATGTTTTAAGTAAAAGTGGTACACCTCTTTTTGTTTCTGCAGATTATAAAACTATTACAGAAGAACAAAAAGAAGCTCTAAAAATCGCTTTTGAAAGAGCTTGCGCACCCCATAATGTTTCAAAGCCACTGGATTTTATGTCAACTTCAATGCCTCAGCAATGGGAATCTGATTTTGGCCTTGATACGTATAATTTTACTGAAGTAAGTAAAATTGAGCAATGTAGTGGTTATTTAGGTTAAACTTAATTTTTAGTTAAAAAGGCGCCCTCTTTCATATCAGAAAGAGGACCTTTGTTAATAAGTTGTTAATTACTTCGCAATCAATTTATTCAAGCTATTAATAAACAAAGTCTTTGTATTTTCCAACATTTGAAATAACAATATCGTCAATGTTCTCGGCCATAATAAAAACTTCAATACAAAAGAAATTCTCTGTGATGATTTTAAAAAGCACCCATAAAGCATCGTGCGGGCTGCAAGTTATGATGAAAAGGGAGAATGGTCGAAAGGTTATTATTAAGCGCAAAGAAATTGTTAGACTTGTTCCAATACTCCAATACAAGACCGTCTTGAATTGATTGATATAGACACGCCGAAAGCTCTTGTACGTCTTATTCAAGAAAAGAATAAAAACGCCCCTGCTTTATAAACAAGGGCGTTTGGTAAATGCTTTTCTATTTCTAACGTTTTAATTAGAAAAT
>CAYJJW010000066.1:0-11806 GCA_964370555.1 uncultured Treponemataceae bacterium
CGTATGCTGTAAAAGCTGTTGCACCAAAAGTGTTTCCTGCTTTAAATTCCATAATACCTGCAATAATTTGTGCAAGCCCACCAAGCGCAATTCCCATACCAATTGTTACAAGCGAAAGAGGTAGTACCCCGGCATTGTGGAGGTTTAATAATACTGTTGTCATCCCAAATCCGATTAGCCCAAGAGGAGCTGGATTTGCTATTTTTGTTTGATCACTCATGTGTTCTCCTGTTTTTTGTGTTCTAGGGATAGTAGCACATTGGAAAAAAAAGAACAAGAGGAGAAGAGCTTGCAAATTCCTGCCTTTTACGCTATTATAAACAATCATTTTAAGAAATTAAGGACGTATTATGGCTATAAATTGTGGTATTGTTGGGCTTCCAAATGTTGGAAAATCAACTATTTTTTCGGCTCTTACGGCGGCTCCTGCAGAAGCTGCAAACTATCCATTCTGTACAATAAATCCAAATGTTGGAATTGTAGACCTTCCAGATACTCGCCTCGATTACCTATCTGAAAAATTTGAAACAAAAAAGAAAATTCCTGCTACAGTAGAATTTGTTGATATTGCGGGGCTTGTAAAAGGCGCTTCAAAGGGTGAAGGACTTGGAAACCAATTTTTAGGCCACATTCGTGAAGTTGGCGTTATTGCCCAAGTTGTTCGCTGTTTTGATAACGACGACATTGTGCACGTAAACAACAAAGTTGACCCAACAGGCGACATTGAAACAATCAACATGGAACTTGCTTTTGCAGACCTTGACTCAGTAGAAAAACGAATTGAAAAAGCAACTCGCTCTGCCCGTGTTATGGGAAAAGATGAACAAAAAAAAGCAGAAGTTGTACTAAAGGCTTTAGACAAAATTAAACCTTTATTAGAAAATGGCGAAAGAGCTGCAAAGGCAGACCTTACAGATGATGAAAAAGTAGCTATTTATGATTGCCATTTAATTACAATGAAGCCACAAATGTATGTGTGTAATGTTGACGAAGACGGAATGCAAAATGGTAATGCCTATATTGATAGTGTAAAAAAAGTTGCAGAAGCAGAAGGTGCAGATGTTGTAATAATTTGTGGTAAGTTTGAAGCTGACCTTGCAGAAATGGAAACACAAGAAGAGCGACAAGAGTTTTTAGCAGAGCTTGGCATAAAAGAATCCGGCCTCACAGTACTTGCACGTGCTGCATACCACTTAATGGGGCTTAGAACATATCTTACAGCCGGTGTTGAAGAATGCCGAGCTTGGACAATTCACGCAGGCGACACCGCTCCAAAAGCGGCAGGCGTTATTCATACAGACTTTGAAAGAGGCTTTATTAAAGCCGAAGTATATTCATTCGACGACTTTGTGGAATACGGTTCAGAAGCCGCAATTAAGGCTGCCGGAAAATATCGCCTAGAAGGAAAAGAATACATCGTGCAAGACGGCGACGTAATTTTCTTTAAATTTAATGTTTAGATTATAAAACTTGTTTATTAAACAGTTTAGCAACATCCCTGTTGCGATTATTGAAAGCACCCTAAAAAGGGTGCTTTTTTTGTTTTTTTATAAATTTTTCTTTACTAAAAAGAAAAAATATGTTAATATAAATGTACAAAATTATACAAATGGTGGTAAAAATGAAAAAAACTATTTTATTATGTGTTTTTCTTTTATGTACAGCAGGGTTGTTTTCTCAGCAATGGGAAAGTAACAAAACAAATGCCTTTATTCACTTCTCTGGTGTTTCTTTCTCAAATGTAACCTCGTTTGATTCTGATGAGATTGAAAATGAACAGCTTCTTGGTTGGACAGCATCGACAATACGAGAAAAAGATTGGGGTAATCTCTATTCAAAATTTGGAATAATGTATAATTTTAGTGCTCAAAATGAAAAAGGGGTAATCGGAATACCCTTTCCAAATGCATCAAAACCGGCAAATCTAAATTCTGATAATCTGTATATTCCTACACGAAGAGGATATGCTTTTCGTCCTAAAATAGACGAAAACACAGAAATACTTTTAATTCCCTCTCTAGGACTCGGTTTTCTTTGGACAGGGGTAGATTATAAACTAATTGATCCAAGCGATACTATGAATCAAACAAAGTATACAGGGTATACCTTTGGCTTTGACTTTTCTTTAGGCTTTGATGTTTCTATGATGCATAATTTTTCCAATATGTACCTTCGTTATGGTATAGAGCTCAATGTTCCAGTGTTTCAATTAAGTACATCACATATGCGAAAAAGTGAAAGTTCAGACGGTGGTGTTTATTACGGAGATACACAAAGAGCTTCTTCAAATAATTTTATCGGTGTTACAGATGTTTTTAAATTGGAAGCAAGTCCATATATAGCTATAGGGTTTCGCTTTAGAAGAGGGCAAACAAATGGTTTTGATGATCTTGAAATTGAAAGAGGATCAGAAATATAATAAAAACCATAAAGATTGATAGTATTTTTTAAAATATGCTAAAAATACTTGAAAATCTCAAAGTTTTTCTAAAAAAGCATACAATAATAAGTATAGAAGTATTTTTGAAAGCAGGAGTCTTTTATGAAGTTTTTTGTATTAATTTTTATGGTATGTTCTATGTTGTCGTGCTCTATGCATATAGACACCTCTTCTTCTGATTCTGATCAAACGTTAATAAGTGTAATAAATTGGAATCTTCAAACTTTTTTTGACGCTACCACAGTGGGGACAGAATACGAAGATTTTAGAGGATCTAAAAGTAATTGGACACAAGAAAAATATGTTGAGCGTTTAAAAAAGCTTTGCTCATTTATTGAAACAACGCAAGCAGATGTATATGTTTTTCAAGAAATCGAAAATTCAAGTATTTTGCAAGATATTTCTAATGAGCTTGTTGCTCTACGATCTATTAAAAAAGGCTATGGATTTAGTGCGTTTTCAAAAAACAATGAAGAAGCATTAGGCATTGCAATATTGTCTAGGTTTCCTTTATTTGATATAAATGTGCATCATATTGACTACCGAACAGCCTTAAAACTTTTTGAGTTTGAAAACAGTAGCACCGTGTTTGATGGGTCTTTTTTAGAGCAACCATCAATGAGAGCTCTTTTACATGCAAAAGTTATGGTTAATGAGACAGCAGCTTTTTCACTGTATACCTGTCATTGGAAATCAAAGTCTGGGGGCGCCGAAAAAAGCGAAGTATGGAGAAATGCGCAAGAAAGGCTTTTAGCAGAAATTCTTATAAAAGAAAAAAATGAGTTTTTGGTTACGGGCGATTTTAATAGAACACTTGAAGAGTTTATGCATGAAGAAAATAATACTATTTCAAAGAATGAAATTTTGTTGCAAGGAATAGATAAAACAAAAAGTGTAATTTCTTCTTGGCTTGAATACAAAGCAACCAGTGCTCCCGGCTCATATTTTTATCAAGGTGAATGGGAAAAAATAGATCATTTTTTTTATAGCGAAGGATTAGAAGTTGTTGATTTTCAAACTATAAAAAATGAAATATCTACAACGGTAGAAGGTCTTCCATATAGATATAATGTGTATTCGGGAACAGGTTCTTCAGATCATCTTCCATTACTTTGTGTTGTTGAGTTATGATTTTTCTCTCAAATTACTTGATAAGAGGCTAAGAATATGATATTATTATTGTAGCCCCACAAAACAAGGAAGCCTTGATGCCATATTCAGAACCGTCAAATCTTGCTATTATTGCTTGTCCGGGAGGAGAAGTTTTTGCCAACAAAATTATTACACACCTTCGCCACATGTATAAGCATCGCTTTGGATTAAAACGAGATGTAATTTCTAAACGTTATGATGTAGATAAAAATACTATAGTTCGAGACATAAACTATTACAATGATATGTATGCTTCAGAGCTTTATATAAAAGGCAGTGTCGATAAATATAGGCCGGCACAATTCAAAACAGACATAGATTTTACCTATTTTCTCAATGGAGAATTAAAAACTCAAATAAAAACATGCGTTCGTGGAAAGGATGTTTTTATTGTACAAGATGTAGCAAATGAACAAGTGCTTTCTCTTAACGATGGTAAAGTTGAAAAAAACATGTCTGTTAATGATCACCTTATGTCTCTTCTTGTTACCATAGATGCAGCGCGTCGTGCTGGAGCGGCTTCCATAGCACTTGTTTTACCAACATACCCCTATAGCAGACAAGACAAAAAAAAGGGTAGAGAAGGCTTAACTGCCAGCACCCTTGGAACTATTTATGAAAGCATGGGTGTTTCAAGAGTAATTACACTCGATATTCACTCAAGAGAAATAGAAAATGCCTTTTCGCGAGTTAACATTGAAAATCTTCATGCCAGTTATCAAATAATAAGAGAATTAAAAAAACTTGTAGACCTTTCAGGAAAAGAAGATGATTTAGTAATTGTAGCTCCTGATACAGGCGCTGTTGAAAGAAATAAGTTTTATGCACTCGGATTAAAAAAACCACTTGCAATGATTTATAAAGAAAGAGATTATTCTGTTGTAACGCAAAGCGGAAAAGAAACTAATATCAAATCAATGACACTTCTTGGAGACGTAAAAGGTAAGATTGCCTTTTTAGCAGACGACATGCTTGGTTCAGGTGGTACCTTATTAAAAGCCATGGAGTTCTTAAAAGAACAAGGTGCTGAAAAGGTTATTGCTGCAATAAGCTTACCTTTTTTTAATGGAAAAGCAATAGAGCTTTTTGATGAATCATATAAAAAAGGTCATTTTTTTAGAATAATTGGAACAAATGCTGTTACACATGAAGCTCTATTAAACTATGAATGGTACATAGATACCGATGTTAGCGGACTTTTTGCAAATATCATAATGAGAGTTCATCATGGACAGTCTTTAAGTGATCTTCTTGATAATAGAGGAATTATTGAAAAATTAGTAAAAGTTGACTAGTTAAGTAGTTTCAAAAGGAGAAAAAATGACAATTTATCATATACCTGAAACTTTAAAGGCAATAATATTTGATATTGATTCAACCTTGTACACAAATGAAGAATTTGCAAATGCTCAAAATGAAGTGCAAATTGTTCGTTTTGCAGAAATGAAAAATCTCTCTATTGAAGACGCAAAGAAAATGGTTTTTTCATATCAAGAAGAATGGGCAAAACTTAACGGTGGAAAAAAACTTTCTCTTGGTAATACCTTTGTTGACCTCGGGGTTTCTATCGAAGAAAGCATACAAATGCGCAAAGAACTTGTAAATCCCGAAAAATATCTTTCAGAAGATACAAAACTTGTTGAAACCTTAAAAGAACTCTCTAGCGATTACGCGCTTGCCTGTGTTACAAATAATCCTGTTTCTGTTGCTAGAAAAACACTTGCCTGTCTTGGTGCCGATGCAGTATTAAGTGAAATTATAGGTTTAGATACCTGTAATTCATCAAAGCCCGATACAAAAATGTATGAACTTGTAGCAAAGCGACTTGGTGTTCCGGTAGAAAACTGTATTTCAGTTGGAGACCGATATGATATCGATATTGCAACCCCGCTAGAAATGGGAATGGGCGGAATTTTAGTTGAAACCGTAGAAGATGTGTATAATCTTAAAAAAATGTTAGAGTTTTCAAAAAATAATGCTGAAAAATAATGGTTTATGGGTTATAATATATGTATGGATATTTTACCCTTTGAAAAAACCATTAGATTAAAAAACTCCGGTTCTCTGGAATTGTTCTTTTTAGGAACAGGAAGTGCTTTTTCAAAAAAATATTTTCAAACAAATCTTCTTATAATAAAAGGCAATGATCATCTTTTAGTTGATTGTGGAACGTTGTGCCCTCTTGCTTTTTATGAATATAATACAAAATTGGCCGCTGTTGATAACTTGTTAATAACTCATTCCCATGCAGATCATATTGGTGGAATAGAAGAAATTGCTCTTATAGCAAAGTATTTTACTAATAAAAAAGTTAATGTAATTATTACTGATGAATATAAAAAGGTTTTGTGGAATGAATCTCTAAGAGGCGGTATGTCATATGGTGAATTTGCAGATGGACATATTCATGACTTTGAAAGTTATTTTGAGCAAATCAAACCACGCCCAATATTAAAATCCTTTAGACCAATGTATGAAACCTGCTTAGGTGAGATGAATATAAAAATGTTTAGAACAAAGCATATTCCTAACAGCAAGGGCGATTGGAAACAAGCTTTTTTTTCCTGTGGAATTCTTATAGATGAAACTGTTTTATTTACTGGGGATACACGGTTTGACAAAGAACTCATAGAAACAATGCTCGAAAAATATCCAACCATTGAGACAATTTTTCATGATTGTCAGTTTTTTCCGGGTGGGGTACATGCCTCTTATGACGAGTTAAAAACTCTTTCGGGTGAAATAAAAGAGAAAATGTATTTATGTCATTATGGTGATGCAGCAGAAAAATATAATCCTGTTAATGATGGTTTTGCAGGTTTTGCTAAAGCAGGACAGTACTACTCTTTTAATTAATCCCACTCGTCTTCATCATCGTCAAATTCATTATTGTATTTATCAACACCTTCAAAATAAGCATCTTTAAATACTTCAATAATGTCTTCATCGGCATCTGCAGGGTATCTAAAATTTTCAACGGTGCTTTCCGAATCTATACCTTCTTCTGCTTCTTTATAGCCTAATTTTAGTCCATATCGTCTTGCAGATTCTTCATAATAAAAAGCTTCTTCGGGAATGTCCGCGTAAAAGTCTTCTTCGTAATCATCATCTTCATCGTACATAATCTAAAACCTCTAAAAAATAAAGTGTCAAAATAATATAACGTATATACAGATAAGTTTCAAGATGGAAAAAGGTTACAAATAAAACGCATTTTTATGTATTCTAAACCTTGATTTTTTAATGAGCTCCCAGTATAATAAGCAAAATGACAAACTTTACTATTTTGTTTTTTATAAAAGAGAGGAAAAAATATGGAAACAGTTAATACTATTCCCAAGCTTTTACGAAACGCTGTTTTAAAATGGCCAAATCATGCAGCTCAATATGAAAAAGATAATGAAGGTGTTTTTCAGCCTACAACTTTTACAGAACTCATGCAAAATGTTTATGATGTTTCGGCTGGGCTTTTATTGCTTGGAGTAAAAAGAGGCGATTTAGTAGGTCTTATTGCAGATAACAGAAAAGAATGGCTTGAGTCAAGCTTTGGTATTATGTCTATGGGTGCAGGAGATGTTCCTCGTGGGTGTGATGCAACATTACAAGACTTATCGTACATTCTTTCAACAACAGAATGTAAGGTTGCTATTGTAGAAAATGAAAGTCAAGTACGAAAAATTCTTGAAGTAAAAAAAATACGTGATGCCAGTGATACGCTTGATGAAAATAAAGAGAGCTTAATTTTAAAACACCTTGTATCTTTTGATGTAGTTAGTGCTGAAATTGTTGCAGAGGCAAAAGCTCTTAAAATTGAAGTTTCCCTTTTTAATGATTTAAAAAAAGATGGAGCAGGATATAGAATTGCAAACCCTAACAAGATAGAAACAGAACTAGAAAGTGGCGAAAAAGATGAAATCGCATGTATTATTTTTACATCTGGAACAACAGGTGAGCCTAAAGGGGTTATGCTTACTCATTCAAACTTTCTTTCTCAGTTTACTGATCTTCCGGAAAGAATATATCTTAATCCTGGTGACAAAGCTCTTTGTGTTCTTCCTGTTTGGCATTCATTTGAACGTTCATGTGAATATGTAATTATATTACAAGGTGCAAGTATTTGTTATTCTAAACCAATAGGAAGCGTTATGCTCCCTGACTTTCAAACTTTAAATCCGCAGCTTATGCCTGCTGTTCCGCGAATTTTTGAAGCAGTATTTGAAGGTGTTGACCGTTCAATGCGAAAAACTGGTGGTGTTGTTCTTGCTCTTTACAAGTTTTTTGTTTCGGTTGGAAACCTACACTCAAAAATGGACAGAAAGCTTTTTAACAAGGAAGCACGCTTTAAGAAAAATAATGTATGCTTAGATTGGATTACTATGGGGCTTCCTTGGATTGTTCTTAGTCCATTAAAGGCTCTAGGAAATATAATTATTTTTAAAAAAGTGCGAGCTAAGTTGGGGAATGCATTTAGAGGTGCTGTTTCTGGTGGTGGTGCTCTTCCTCCCGCTGTAGATAATTTCTTTTGGACCGTTGGTATTAATCTTGTAGAAGGATATGGTTTAACAGAAACCTCTCCCGTTGTTAGTGTTCGACCTCTTAGAAAACCTGTTTTTGGTACAATTGGTAAGCCTTTAGATGGTGTTGAAGTAAAGATTGTAGGAGAAGATGGAAAAGAACTTCCTCCTGGACAAAAAGGTGTTGTACACATTCGTGGTGGCATTGTTATGAAGGGATATTATAAACGCCCGGATTTAACTGAAGCTGTTATTGATAAAGATGGTTGGTTTAATTCAGGAGACTTAGGATTAAAAACAATTGACGGCGAAGTAAGTATTCGTGGTCGTATTAAAGATACTATAGTTCTTAGAGGAGGAGAAAATCTTGAACCTGTTCCAATTGAACAAAAAATGAAACTTTCTCCATATATTTCGCAAGCAGTAGTTTTGGGTCAAGACGAAAAACATCTTGGTGCGTTAATTATTCCTGAAGAATCAGAAGTTAAATCTTTTGCTAAAGCTAATGGCATAGAGTATAAAGATTATGCGTCTTTATTGGAACAAAAAGATATTATTACATTGTTTGAAAATGAAATATTAAGCTTAATTAATAGTAAAAATGGTTTTAGAATGTTTGAAAGAATTTATCGGTTTGTGCTTTTGCCAAAACCTTTTGAGGTAGGAAAAGAGCTTTCTGCAAAACAAGATGTAATGAGACATAAACTTGATGCTTTTTATACAAAAGAAATAAAACACTTATTTAGGTAAAAAAATACCCACGGCTGTTGTCGTGGGTATTTTTTTTCTATAAAATCTACCCCTTGTAAATTTGCGAAAATTTATATACTATATAAGTATGAAAGTATTTAAACTAGGGGAAGACATACTTAGAGAAAAAGCTCTAGATGTTGAAAAAATTGATGAAAACATTACAAGTTTAATTGAGCAAATGTTTGAAACAATGTATAAAGAAAATGGCATTGGATTGGCAGGACCTCAAGTTGGAAAGAATTTGAGACTTTTTGTTATTGAACTTGATGATCAAGTTCAACATGTTTTTATTAATCCTCAAATTATTTCTACTTCTCAAGAAACGTCGATGTATGAAGAAGGTTGCCTTTCTGTTCCGGGAGTGTACCAAGAAATAGAGAGGCCTATAAAAATAACAGTGCAAGCACTCGATAGAACCGGAAAGGCTTTTACTATAGACGCCGATGGTTTATTAGCAAGAGCAATACAGCATGAATATGACCACTTGGAAGGAGTTCTTTTTATTGACCGAGGAGACCCGGAAGTAAAGGAAAAAACGATTGCAGCCTTTGAAAAAAAATTAGAAAGGCGATTAAAAAAAGAAGCAGAAAAAAAGGCAAAACAAGCTAAGCTTGCTAATAAGCTTGCAGCAAAAGGAAAATCATAATTATGTTGAGAATTGTGTATGCGGGAAGTCCTGAAATATCTGCAAAAGTTCTCTCTGATTTAATAGAGTCAAAAAAAGTTGACATAGCCTTTGTTTTAACAAATGCACCGAGCGCAAAAGGAAGGCATAAGGCTCTTGAGCAAACACCGGTTGCGAAGGTGGCTATTCAAGCCGGGCTTCCTGTTTTAGAACCCGAAAAACTTGATGCTGCAGTAAGAGAACAAATCGAAAAAGCTAAACCCGACCTTTTAGTGTGTTTTGCCTATGGTAAGATTTTTGGACCAAAATTCATGGGGTTGTTTCCTAAAGGTGGCATAAATCTTCATACATCTCTATTGCCAAAATATAGGGGGGCTTCTCCAGTTCCTGCTGCAATACTTGCAGGTGAAACTGAAACCGGAAGCTCTGTACAACGCATCGCATCAGAAATGGACAAGGGTGATGTTCTTTTACAAAAACACATGCCTTTAAGCGGTTCTGAAAACTCTGTAGAAGTTTTAAACTATCTTACAGGTTTTGGCTCTGAAATGATTTTAGAAGTTTTAGCTCAACTAGAAAGTGGTAGTGAAAAGCCTGTTGTGCAAAAAGATGAAGATGCTTCATATTGCACCGTCATAAAAAAAGAAGATGGACGGATAGACTGGAGTCAAAGTGCTATAGAAATAAATGCAAAAGTTAGGGCTTTTTATTCATGGCCAACTGCTTTTACTACTCTTCAAGACTCTGTTTTAACTATACATGAAGCATCTGTTTTAATAGAAGATTCTGTTGATTTTAATATTGAAAAGGCAAAGCCCGGAACAATAATTGGTATTGATAAAAAAAATGGCATAGTAATACAAACAGGAAATGGTCTTTTAGCTGTTCAAAATCTTCAAAAACAAGGAAAAAAGGCCATGGGCTGGATAGATTTTATTAACGGTGCAAAAAATCTAGAAGGACTGTGTTGCACTAATTCGTAAAAAATGCATAATGGAAAAGAGGGATATATGAAATTTTTAAAGAACATAAATCTAAAACTGGACTTAGAAAAATTAAGTCATGTTTTGAATACAAACTGGAAATTCTTATTAAAAATAACCATTGTTTTTGTTATATTAACAGGTTTTTCAGCCTTAGCTATATTTTTTCTTGTTGTAAAAAGTCCTGAGCAAGTTCTTGTACCTGATGTTACAGGAAAAGAATTAACAGAAGCTTTACAAGAAATGCAAGTAAAAGAACTGTATCCTCGAATACAATTACGATATTCTGATTCAAATGAAGAAGAAGGTTTTGTTTTAGAACAATCTCCTTCAGGAGGTTCGATTGCAAAGGCAGGACGTCGTATAAATCTTGTTGTAAGCCAAGGAGCTATTCTAGATAGGGTAGGTGATTATGTAGGAATGCCGGTTGAAGACTTACGAACACAATTGCAAACACTTTTTGCAGCCTCAAGTTCTCCAATGATTAGAATTCCAGACATGCTTATGTATGAAAGCGATGATTCTGAGCCCGGAACAATTTTAGAGCAAAATCCACCACCAAATACAAACTTAGCACGACCAATAACACTTGAATTGGTTGTTTCTTCGGGAAAAGCCGATGATGAAGCAAGAATTCCTAATATTACCGGAATGTCATTAAATGACGCTCTTTTACAGTTAACAAGAAATAAAATTATTTTTATGTTCACTGCACAAGAACTTGCGGAAGGCCAAGAACCGGGAACCATTGTTTCGCAAGTGTGGCCGGTTGGAGAGGAAACTGTTCCTATTTATACTCGAGTTGAAACCGTTATAGCTATGCCTTCTGCTCCTGTAGATGGAATTGTGTACGGTATGATACAAGAAACACTTCCTCAATATCCGTATGCATTAAAAATAAATCTCGTTGCCAGCCCTCCTGAAGGAGATGATTACTCTATAGTAAGTTTTTATCACACGGGTAGAGAATTAACCATTCCTTATGCAGTTCCACAAGGAACAACCATAACATTGAGTGCACAAGATAATGAAGTAATGAGTTTCTTGGTGCAATAATTAAAAGCTCTCTACACATTGTGGAGAGCTTTTTTGTGTTACAAAGAATATTTTAGTTGTATAAACATACATAAAAAATGCATTTTTATACAAAAATTCATTGACTTTAAATATGAAAATTTGTATACTTAAAAAAACAAAAATTCGGAGAAGAAAATGAAAAAATTTTTAAGTATTTTAGTTGTTCTTTTACTTGTTGCAGGCGTTGTGTTTGCTGGTGGAGCAAAGGAAGAAGTTGTAATTAACGGAGCTGCAGATTTAGCAGGTAAAAAAATTGGTGTTC
>CAYJJW010000067.1:0-11697 GCA_964370555.1 uncultured Treponemataceae bacterium
TATCCTGTAGCGCCAATTATTCCAACTGTTATCATTTTGTACCTCTTTATTTTTGCAATTGCACTAGCGCTTGTAGGGACCGCGTAGCGGTTCCGAGCCCGCGTGTAAGGCAGCACCTATATGTGCGCCTTAAGGGCGAAGGAATGAAGCCGAAAGGCGGAATCCTGAAAAGCGCGACCGCGAGCCTTAGCGAGTGGAAGTGCCCAAATACACTGAGACCTCTTGAATAGTCTTTTAAAAGATGATACAGTAAGATTATGAAAAAATCAAGCTATGTGCGAACTTCAATTGTTTGCGTTTTACTTTTTACGTTATTAATTTCTTGTCAAACTGTGCCTACTGAAGTGGCTTATGATGTAACAGAGGCTGAACTTTTACAAATGGCTCAAAGTGCTATTGATGACAACAATCCCGATGCTGCGCGATTTTACTTTGAAACAATGATTGCTCGCTACGGAATGAATCATGCTTCATTGGTTATTGCCGAATTTGAGCTTGCCCATTTAGATGTTAAAGAAGGGAACTTTGATGCAGCCCAACCTGTTTTGGAGCGAATTATTTCATATTATGAAGACCCTCAGTTGGCAATGATGTTACCGTCTTCCTATAAAAAGCTTGCTGAAATCGATTTAGCGAAGATTGTAGAAGAATAGGATTGTTATTTTTATCCACAGATTAAAGGATTACACCGATTATTTTGGGTAAAGCTGTAAGCATAAAAAAGCTATCATAATGGATTATTCCACATGATAGCTTTTTTTGTGATTTGTAGGACTTAACTTATTTAAAGTATGTGTTCATAGCTGTTCTGAATTCAATAGGTAATGTGTATTCAATATTTTTTGAAGTATCCCCAGTATTGATATATTCAATTTTTAATTCTGTTGCATCAATTAAGGTTTGAATGTTTGCAGCATAAGATGCACTAAACGCAAAAGAATATACACCTGATGAACTGTTTGTTACTGATAGTGGTTTAGACAAATTAATTTCAGCATTATGAGTGTTTATAGAAAGGTCATCCCATTCATTTGGAGAATATTCACCACTACTTTTTGAAACACTCGTAACTACTGAGTATATTTCCTGTTCAGAAATATTCATTTTTTGCATTGCAAAACTAAACATATCAGTGCTTAGTGATTGAACATACATTATTTGAGGGACACTGATACCATTAGTTATACTGGTAGTTTGGTAAATATACCATTTTGCTCCTTCGGGGTGGTTTGTAAACCCTGAATAAATAGGTTGCCCCATACCATTATTGTTATTTCCGTTGTTGTTTATGTTATCAGTACTACCATTATCGCAGGCAGCAACTACTAAAACTAAAGCCAATAATAATACAAATTTTTTCATAAAATCTCCTATAATTTGTTTTGTACAGTAAATATACTAAGATTAAAATATAAAGTCAATATAAAAACAAACAGATGTTGATTTTATTGTTATAATATGATTTTTCCTAATAAAAATAAATTGAAAGAAAATTTTGGTAATAAATGAAAAGATTTTCATTGTTGGTATCATAAAAAAAAGCCGCCTAGAGGAGATGGGGTTTTAGGGGAAGAGGAGAGTGATATGTCCCCTTATCTATTAGGTGTAATTATCGCATCAATAGTTATATCATAGAGCTTAGACATTTCTTCAACCGTTTCTTTACTAACACCATAGACACCTCGTGGGCTTTCATGAGGTTCGGCGTCCCCTATAAGAATAATCTTTTTATAGGCATCTTTATCCCACATGTAATATCGCATTGATGCATACAAGGCTTCATATACTGCTTCAGGAATATCACCGCCTAAAAATGAGCCTTGCCGAATACTCATACTGTTAAGCTTAGAAAAAAATATATTTTCGTTTTCAGTAAAAGGACTTAATTGCACCGGGAGACCTTGGAATCTAAAGTTATCGGTAAAGTCTCTATAAAAAAGTAAGCCTAATCGCACATCGTGTTTTTCTTGTAGTGCCTTTGTTAGCTCAGGAACAAGTTCTTTTTTTAATCTATCAATATCATCCCACATGCTTCCTGTTGCGTCTATAGCAAAAACGACATCAGCCTTTTTATTTGGTATTTCATTAAAGGATTTCATAACGTCTTCTACAATTGTTTCAGGACCCTTAGAGTAAATCATCATACCGTTTGATATTTCATCAAATGCTTCAACGGCTTTTGAACTGTAAATATTTGTTAAGATGGGTTTTGTCTCTTCTACAGGCTCTTCAATTACCTCTATTATGGGCTCTTCTATTTTTGGAGGAGCATAAAAATCAAACATATAAGGATTGTCTTCAAATGTTCCTGTATAGTCGGCAAAAGGCTTTTCAAATGAGCGTATATTTACAAATGTACCGAGTCCAACGTTTACTACACCGTTTCTGCTCCATGGATACCCATACACTAATGTTTCCGGTATATATATATGAAAACTTTGGCCAAATTCTGCATCAGCTTCAGGGGTTGAATCTACCAAACTGTACCGTGAAAACTCAGATTGTAATACTTCTCCATCTAGGAGTCGTACTTCATCTCCATTTACGGCATTATACTCACTTGCTCTGTATGAATAGTTTGTTGCCTGTGGGTCTGAACCTCTAGTTGTTTCTGTAAGAAGAATTGATTCTAGACCATTTTTTTTACGTATAAAAAGATTCCATCCTCCATTTTCATGTTCATCTAAGCGAATATCTTGAGAACTTATAGTGAGTGATGTTTGTGTTTTTATTTGTGGTGTTTGTTGAGAATCCTGTGCATACACATGCAAAGAGAAAATAATCATGGTAATTGATACAAAAAATATGGCTATAATATGTTTTTCTTTAAATGTTCTCATATGTTAATTGTCGGATTTATAGTGTAGTTTTTTTACTTTTTTTTATGGGTAACTATGCGTGAAATCTAAAAAACTGAAAAAAAAATGCAAAAATGAAGTATTTATACTGGACTTTTATAAAAAGTATGCTATAATTATCTGAACTATTATGGAAGAAATACAAATAAACCCCGAGGATTTTGAAACAGTATCTCTTGGGGAATTTTATGAAGGCGATGAGTCTTCATTTGAAAAAGATTTATCTACAAACCTCATTGTTTTAACAGACGAGGAGCAAGATTTAGTAAATGAGGTGTTTGACGGCTTAAAAACAATATCGCCTGAGAGCCTTGTTGTGCTTGCAGATCGTCTTGCAGATTTAGAAAAACTCACTCTTAATATAGCCCACTTTCCATCTTTAAAAGATTCTCAAGAGCAGGGTGGGCAACTACGTGATATGAGTACTCTTGTTGACTCTTTGCTTGTTAGCAGAGAAGGAGATAGAACTCTTCATTTACCATCAAAGGCTATTTTGGGAAAAGGGTTTATCGTAGCAAAATTTCATACCTTTTGTGCTATGGAAAAAATAGCATCTCATTCAATTCAGGATGAAAAATTAGTACAGCGTTTACGCCGTGCTTGTCTTGATATTCTTTTTAATATTATGGCAGAGGATGTTTATATTAGTCTTTTAGATAATGAAAGTATCGCAGTAGATTTACGAAAAAAAATAGGATACGGTTTAATAAGCCTTTGGGAACGACGTAGTGATAAAACAGCTACCGGTATGGCTCCTGTTTTAGATACAATTTGGAATGCAAGACGCAATTTAACACCTGCTTTGGGTACAATGATTGGAACAAGCGAGCTTCTATTGCTTACTATGGCTATGGATGAAAAATGGTGTAGTTTTATTGCAAATAAAATGGGCGAAGAAGATGCGGCAATGGCTATGGAAGAGTTTTTATTTGGCTTATCATATGAAGAGATTCAAAAACTTAGAAATAATATTCGCCAAAAGAACTTAAATGCAATTGGTCGTGATGAAGCTGCAAAAATTTTAGGACGTCCTGCAACATATTTTAAGGCAGAAACAGAAACTGAAAAAGATAGTTTTGAGCCAAGAGATTTTTATCTCTTATATTCAATACGTCGTGAAAATGCTCGAGCTCGCCAGCGTTTACATTTACAAGGCCCAAGATATACGCTCGAAGATCATTATATGCACTTTATTTTAGAATCTGATGATCAAACCGTATAGTATATATTATTTGTATTAGGCATTTATGCTATAGTAGGAGAGAATATTTTATGAGTAACATAATTCAAAAAAAAACACCATATAGGTTTGGTGAAAAACTCCGATTGGTGAGGGAAAAAAAAGGATATACTCTAAAAACTGTAGCAATGCAAGCAGGGGTAAGTGAAAGCCTTGTATCTCAGATAGAACGAAATAGAGTTTCACCTGCAATTGATACCCTTTTAGCGCTTGCTGATGTTTTAGATATTAACCCTGAATTTTTATTTGAAGAATTTAGAAGAAGTCGACCTGTTAAAATTGTAAGAACAAATGAACGAAGAAAGAGGCAAGAGGGACAAGTGCTTTATGAAGAGCTTGCAAATCCTATTGAAAAAAATGGTTCATATGCAATGGAATCGTATCTAATAACTGTTTTACCCGGTGAACATACCCATCATGGTTCATATGGGCATCTTGGGCAAGAAGTTGGTTTTATTCTAGAAGGAAAAGCAATTTTTAAATATGAAAATGGAGAATATGAGCTTGATGCAGGGGACAGTATTTCATTTTCATCTTCAGCACCTCATACATTGGTAAATGCATCAAAGTCAACCGTTCTAAAAGCATTGTGGGTTGTAAATCCTCCACAGAGATTTGTATAGCCACTACGGGCAGTTATTCATTAAAAATTTTTCACCCGATTTTACCGACTCTGTAACGAAAGCATTTCCGCCAATAACTGCATCGCATCCTATATTGGTGTTACCTCCCAGTATAGTAGCCCCTGCATAAATGGTAACATTATTTTCTATTGTTGGGTGACGACGCTCATTTTTTAAGCGCTGCCCACCTTTTGTTGAAAGGGCTCCCAGTGTAACACCTTGATAAATTTTAACGTTTGAACCTATTATAGTTGTTTCACCAATTACAACCCCTGTGCCATGGTCAATAAAAAAGCTTTCTCCTATTGATGCTCCGGGATGTATATCAATTCCTGTTCGAGAGTGAGCAAATTCACTCATAATTCGAGGAATAAATGGAACTTTGTGTTTATGTAATTCATGTGCCAAGCGATAAACATAAATTGCATAAAATCCCGGATATGTTAAAATAACTTCATCAATACTATACGCGGCAGGATCTCCTTCAAAACCTGCTTTTGCATCAAGGTAGAGTTTATCTTTAATTGTATTAAATTCATCAAAAAAAAGTGCTGTAATTTTTTTTGCTTCAGATTCTCTATTTTCTTCAGAAAGAGCAATGGTAACTTGTTCTTCTAATGATTCTCTTAAATAATCGAATGATAGTTTTTTTGGTCCAAAGTGCTCCGGGAATAATTGAGCTCTTAAATTTCTAGTTATATCAATTACAGTTGTTCTGTTTGGAAAAATCATGTTTACCTCTTGTTTTGTTTACTGAAATAACGGAGTTGATAAATATCGCTCGCCTGTGTCCGGTAATAGTACTACAATATATTTTTGTTTATTTTCTTCTTTTTGTGCAAGCTCTATTGCTGTATGTAACGCAGCCCCAGAAGAAATACCTACTAAAATTCCTTCTTCTGTTGCAAGTAATCGTGAAGCTTTATATGCCTCATCCTCAGTAACTTGAATTAACTCATCACAAATACTTTTGTTTAATATTTCAGGACAAAAACCGGCCCCTATTCCCTGTAAGCCATGAGTTCCGGCTCTGCCTTCACTTAAAAAAGGTGAGTTTTTAGGTTCAATTCCATAGACTTTAATTGATGGGTTTTGTGCTTTAAGGTATTCGCCTGTGCCGGTTATTGTTCCTCCTGTTCCAATTCCGGCTATAAATATATCAACCTTACCATCCGTATCTTGCCATATTTCAGGGCCGGTTGTTTTTTTATGCGCTTGAACATTCGAATAGTTTGTAAACTGGCTTGGCATAAAAGCATTTGGTGTTGACTTAAGAATTTCATGAGCTTTGTCGATTGCTCCTTGCATACCTTTTGATGCTTCTGTGAGTACAATATTTGCACCATATGCTTTTAAGAGTTTTTGTCGTTCAATACTCATGCTTTCACTCATTGTAAGGGTAATCTTATAACCTCGTGCTGCTGCTAAAGATGCAAGGCCAATTCCTGTGTTTCCACTAGTTGGTTCTACAATAATACTATCCTTTGACAGTAATCCTTTTTTTTCTGCTTCATCTAGCATAAATTTTGCGGCACGATCTTTTACACTGCCAGTTGGATTTGTATACTCAAGTTTAGCAAAAATCGTGGCTTTTAGTTTATATATGCTTTGGATGTTGCAAAGTTCAATTAGAGGAGTTTTTCCTATGAGCTCATCAATACTTTTAGATACGTTCAAATGTATTTTCCTTTTTGTTATATTAAAAGTATATCAAAAAAAATACGCTTGTCAAGGTTTATTGTATTTGTTTTTCAAGCATTGTGCTATCTGTCTGTAATGTTTTATTATTTGGAATAATTAAAAGACCGGCTTGTAAAATTTCTTTTGCCCTTATGAAATTTTGTATATTATATTCTGTTGCAAAAGCATTATGGTAAAAGGTTGCAATATTATGTTCTACAGTTTTTAGTTGTGTTTTTGCACGTGAATCATTAATAGTATCATGTATAGCATTATTTGCTAAATTTAAGGCTGTGCTCCAATCTTGCGTTTTCATAATAATGTTTATTTCTTTGGAGTATAAATACATCAATAAATCATTATATATTTTTTCAGATATTTTACTTCCTGTATAATACTGTTTAACTTCATCAACAGAAATTTCAAATTGGTTTTCTTCTATAAAAACTCTAATGCTTGCTTCATCAAGTATTTTTTCTGAAGATTGTATAACCTCAACAGGAATAACACTTTCATTTTTGTAGGTATTAAAAAAATCTTGTGCTTGTTGTATGTTCTGACTTAATTGATGTATTGAACGATAGGATAAAAGTGTTGCAATGCCATTATTAAATAATGCTCCTGCGCTTTCATTGAATTGTTCGTATTCTCCAAAATGATTTTGTGCATCAATAAAAAAGTCAATTCCTCTTGCGTATTCTTGTCGTTTTGAAAGATAGGCTGCATAATTTCCAAACTCTCGAACCATGGCCTCCCTTGAACCTTCTGTTTGTAACAGGGTATCAATGTTTACGGCTAAGTGTACAATGGTGTCAAATCGCTGTGTTTTATACAGTTCTACAATGTGGTTTTGCATTATAAGCGAAAGCATTGCTACTTTTCCAATATTTGTTCTGTCTCGGTAATTAGAAGGAGGGGTGTATACAAATCCTGTTTGTCCAAAAGAGTTTTCAAATTCTTTTTTTTCTCCAGGGTTAAAACCGAAAGGAGAAGTTGTTTCAACATCGGTAATTTCCCCATCTATAACAACCGAACAAAAAGCATGGTCAATTGTTTTAACTCCTGTAACCGTGAGGCCAAGTCTCATAGCAAGGGAATAGTATACAATGCTCGATGAAACACAATTGTATACGCCCGAATCAAAAAGATTGTTAAGGTTTGTAATGGGTTCACGGTAGGTGTTAAAAAGATTGTTGTGTAAAAAGCTTAAAATATATTCGCCTTTTTCAAAGTCGCTTAAGCTTTTCCCTTTAAGTTCAGTTTCCAGTTTTGAAGCAAGTGTTCTATATTCTTGCATGTAGGTTGAAATTTTTACTTCTTGAATTTCTGAAAAGGCAAAGGCAAAATACATAAACTCTTCATCGCTCATATCTTCGCCATGTTTTGCTGCCTCTATTGCATACTCACTTGGCGTGAATAAATTTGTGGTATCTGCTAAGGTAAAACTTGTGATAAGAATAAATTGTAAACAAAAAAGGAGCTTTTTCACGATAGAGTTTTAATATACAGAAAAATTAGCATTTTGACAAGCGAGAGGTAATTATGAATGCCTAATTTGTGCTGGTTAAACAAAATCAATTTGGAATTAGGCATTCGTAATTCGTAATTAAATCTCTAGCGTCTCAACAAGCAAGAGCCAATAGTGAAGCCGGCGCCAAATGCACAAAGGGCAATATTGCCTTTTGCATCCCCTTTAAATATACTGTCAAGAGCAATTGGAATGGTACAACTTGATGTGTTTCCGTAGCTTGCAATATTTGAGTATGCTTTTTCCTCTGCAATTTTTAGCTTTTTTCGTACCGCATCAATAATGCGTTGGTTTGCTTGGTGAGGTACAACAAGGTCAATGTCATCTGCACTAATGCCATTTTCTTCGCATGTAAGGCGTAAGCTATCGCTCATTCCTCTAACCGCTGCTAAGAACACTGCAGGGCCATCCATAAAAATAGGATTACTTGTATCGCGAGGGATTTTAAGAATTGAACCATCTTCTGCCAATGTTGATGTTTGTGGACGTTCAATAATTGCTTCAAGTTTTGATGTGTTTGATGAGCAAATTATTGTTGCCGTTGCAGCATCAGAGAAAATAGGAGCTGTTCCAATATCGTCTTCTTTTAATTGAGGAGTAAGAACTTCTGCAGTAATAAGAAGAACACGATGATTTGGTTTTGCATTAATGTAATCCCACGCCATTTGTAAGCCATAAATATAACCTGAGCAAGCTGCACTAAAGTCAAAAGCTGTTGCAGTACTCATTTTTCCTTCATCACTTGATAATTTATTAAGAATCATACAAGCGTTAGATGGGCTAATGTTTACAGGAGATCCTGTTGCACACATTATTGAATCTATGTCGGTAATTGAAAGGTTTAATTTTTTCAAAAGATTTTTTGCAGCGGTAAAACCAAGCGTTACTGCATCTTCACTGTCTTGCACCCAATATCGCTCTTTAATGCCGTTTTTCTTTTCTGAATTTTCCCATCCATATTTTGCATCTAAGTCTGTAGATAACACTTTATTTGAACCTGTAACATGGGTAAGCCCTGCAATACCGATATCTGTTTTTTCAGTTTGGGGAGTATTCGCTGTCTTTTTAACTGTTTCTTTCCAAGTGATAATTGCTTCTTTTACAATTTCCCTCGTTACAGGTGTTGTAGTATCTTGGCTTACTTCGCCTTCTACAGAAAAGAGATTTTCGCCAACATCGGCACTGTCACCTTCTTTTACAAAAAGATCAATTATGGTACCACTTACAGGGCTTGCAAACTCAAAGGCTGCTTTGTTAGCTTCCATGTTTGCAATAATATCGCCTTGATTAATGGTGTCGCCTTCTTTTACAAGCCATTCTACAACGGTAATAATTTCATCCGATGGGCTTGTTCCTGTTGCTTTAACAATTGTATTGGTGTTTTCTGAGCTATCGCTACCTTCTTCTTTCCATTCAAGACTACCGCCAATCATTTCAACGGCTGTTTCAACAACAGAAGTAACGGATGGAAGTACATCGAGTTGATTTTCATAATGGAATGGCACATAGGTGTCGCCTCTTGAAAGTCTTCTTACTATTGGTTGTTCAAAGTTTTCATTTTTTGAAAAATACTCACTTACGCTAGATGCAACTTCTGATGCAAAACTGCAAGATATATTATTTTCTTGAACAACGAGTAATTTATTTGTTTTTTTAACAGATTGTACTACGCCATCTAAATCCCAAGGAGAAAGAGATGGAAGGTCTAAAACTTCTGCTTTTTTTCCACTTTTTCCTATTATTTCTGCAGCAGATTTTAAGAGAGCTACAGCATTTCCCCAACCGGCTAATGTTATGTCATTTCCATCCATAACTTTTTCAAGTCTTGTAGGGTTTGCACATCGTGTAATTGATTTAGTATCTGTTGCAAGTGCTTTTGCATTTAGGCAGTTTTTAGGATAGAAAAAGACGGTTGGTCTATTTGATTCAAAGGCTGTGTTTAAAAGTTTTGCAGCCTCTGTTGCATTTGATGGCATAAATACATCAATACCTGGAACTTGTAAAATCATTTGTTCTAGGGTACTTGCATGGAATGGTCCTAATCCTGGTCTGTATGCACCACAACTTACCATAAAAATAGCAGGGTTTTGCCATGCACCGTTTGTTCTCCAGTACATATTTCCAACTTCTGAAAATAGTTGGTTAAAAGCAGGTGGCATAAAGTCTGCAAATTGGAAAAAGGCAACAGGTTTACCACCTGCTAATGCTCTACCAACGCTTACGCCTGCAATGGTTGCTTCTGCAAGAGGAGCATTTTGTACTTGCGTTGGAAAGGCTGTACTTAATCCTTTCGTTACGCCAAAAACGTCCCCTTTTGGGTCTTCAATATCCTCACCAAAGAGGGTAACTCGTTCATCAATTGCTAATCTATTTAACAATACTGCATTTATAGCCTCGTTCATGGTAAGTTCAGCATTGTCATATTTTTCTTTTGTTAGGTTATGTAACGTAACACCTTTGTTTTCAATTTTAGTAAAATCTACAGGAAGTTTTGCATCATGCACTGCTGTAGGCTCTTTGCCGTTTGCAGCTTTTTCTAAATCTTTTGCAATAAGACTTGCAACTTCTTTTTGAATTGTTTCTAGTTGCTCTTTTGTAGCACCCATTTCAACAAGTTTTTTTTCTAACTTTGGCAGAAGGTCGTTATTGTTGTATGCATTTTCAAGTTCTTCTTTACTTCTATAAATGGTATGGTCATCTGCATTGGTGTGGCTTGAAAGTCTTTCTGTTTTTAATACTACAATTGCTGGAACTACACCTTCATTGTTACAAGCTCTCGTTCTAATGCGTTCTACAATATTTGAAAAACTCTCTTGTAGGTTATTAAAATCGGTTCCATCTAATCGTTCAAGTGGAATACCACAAAATGAGTTTTCATCGCCTTGTGCGGTTGAAAAAAAGGTTTTTCCCTTTGTTTTTGTAGAAATAGCGTAACCATTATCTTGAACAATAAATAACACAGGGAGTTTATGCATCATTGCGTACAGTACTGCTTCGTAAAACTCGCCTTCTTGGGTCATTCCATCTCCAAGTCCACAGTATGCAATGGGTTTTTTATCTGAATAGTTTTTATTTCTTTTAAGTTCTGCTGCAATACCACAAGCGTGTAGGGCTGCGTTTGTTACAGGGCCTGAAAGGCTTAGCATATTTAAGTCTTTGTTGTGTAAAAAGGCAGACATTTGTCTTCCTGCAGAGTCTGAATCTGCTTTGCAAAACATATTATTAAAAAAATCGAGTGGTTTTGAGCCACGGGCAATCATTAAACCTTTGTCTCGATAGTGACAAGCTAAATAGTCTTCATTAATTAATGAAGGTTCCAATGCGATAGTTGCTTCGTGTCCCTTACTTGGCATATAAAAAAAGGCTTTTCCTTGTTTTACGTGATTTTCTTCTATATCTTCTACTTGACGTATAGTAATAATTGATTTGTATGCTTCTAAAAGTGTTTCAAGTGTTTGCTTCATAGTATAATTTATCTCCCTAAGCGATTAAAATACAAGCGTATTTTAATCGCTCTATTTTTAGACACGATAATAAAAAAAAGGTTGCAAAAAAATAAAATATTTTAAACAAATTTTATGATTTCTGTCATTTTGACATTATTATAGTGATTTGTCAAAAAAAAAGCAAGTGACAATAAAAGTCTTTACAAACCATAAAGAAATTATTAATTATTAATTGTACATTATTAATTATTCTGCTATACTACTCCCATGAGTACACAATATGAATTAATTCGTTTGCAAGAAGAATGCAAACAAAAAGGTC
>CAYJJW010000068.1:0-11623 GCA_964370555.1 uncultured Treponemataceae bacterium
AATGCTCGCATCGGAGTTTTGAGTTTCATTCATTTCCACTTCCATTTCTTCCATAGTAAACCCTTATATGTAAATTTTATTTAATATTATGTCACAAACTTGCTCAATGGTCAAGTATGTAGTATCAATATATTGCGCATCTTTTGCAATTTTTAAAGATCCTTCGGCTTTATTTTTGTCAATTTCGTCTCTTTCGATAATTGATTGCTTTATTTCTTCTAAAGTTTTGCCATCAGGTCTTTGTATAAATCTTCTTTTTGCCTGCTCTTCTACAGAGGCGTCAAGATAGAACTTATGTTCTGCGTTTGGAAACACAACAGTTGTCATATCTCTACCCTCGCAGACAAAGTCTATCTTTTTTGTAATCATACGTAGCTTTTCATTTATAAGATGTCTCAATGGTACAATACAAGATACTTTAGAAGCATTTAAGTCAATATCACTTGAATGAAGTAAATGCTCTACGTCTTCTCCGTTTAATACTACATGCTCATTAACATAATCTAATGTTGAAGCCGTAATTAATGAAAGAATAGCCTCTTCATCACTTAAACAAATGTTATTTCGCAATATGTTAAGTGTGCTTGCTCTGTAAAAGCTGCCTGAGTTTAAAAAAGCAATTTGTAACTTTTGTGCAATTAATTTAGCTATAGTACTTTTACCGGTACCGCTTGGGCCATCTATCGCAATAACCATGAACTTTCTCCTATAAAGACTCTAAAAATTGATTAATTTCTTTTTTATTAAGCTCTCGAAAAGCACCTTTTGAAAGGTTCTCGATTGTAAGATGCCCTATTCTAACTCTCTTTAATGATTTTATGCCAATATTAAAATGTTCAAAAACTCGCCTAATTTCCCTATTTTTACCTTCAATAAGAACGAATTTTGCAGATCTTTTTGATAATAATTCTGCCTTTCTGCATTTGTAAAACACTCCCTCTACTCGTACTCCTGATTGAAATGAAGTTATAAGTTCCGAAGGTATAGGCATACTTGCATCTACTATATATTCTTTTTCAATTTGTGATGAAGGATGAGAGAGCTTTTGCATAAAGTCTCCATCGTTAGTAAAGATAATTAAGCCTTCAGAAAACATATCAAGTCTTCCAACATTAAAAAGGCGTTCTGAAAAATATGGTTTTAATAAGTCAGCTGCAACTTCACGGTTCTTTTCGTCACTTAGACTACATACATAGCCAGCTGGCTTATTCAATAATACGTATCTCTTACTTTCTTCAAGTGTAATTTTTTCCCCATCTACACACACCGTATCAGTAAGAGAAACTTTTGTTCCTTGTGCAGTAACAACGGTACCATTAACGGTTACTCTACCATCGGTTATAATTGTTTCTGAAGCACGTCTACTAGCGACCCCACAGCGTGCTAAGTATAGTTGAAGTCTTATTTCATTATCGGGCAAGTTCAAATCTCTCACTTTCTGTTTCATCTAATTTTGGTAAATCTGCTATGCTATTAAGCCTAAATATTTTTAAGAATTCTTTTGTTGTTCCATATTGAACGGGCTTTCCGGGAATATCTTTTTTTCCTACTTCTTTTATCATGTTTCTTTCAAAAAGATGTCGAATCATATTGTCTGCCGAAACTCCTCTAATTGCTTCAATTTCGCCACGTGTAATAGGCTGTGAATAGGCAATTATTGACAATGTTTCAAGGGCAGCTTTAGAAAGTTTTCCTTCATTCTTTTTGCCATAACGTTCTTTTAGAGAGCCCCATAAGTCTTTTTTTACACATAAAAGCCAACCTCCACCTATCTGTTGAAGTTCTAAGGCTGACTCCGGCGCATGGTAACGCTTCTGAAGCTCTTCTAGGCACATTTGTACAACGTCCTTTGAGAGCTCTGAAATACGTGATAATACATCTATGCTTAACGACTCACCTTCTAAAAAGAAAATAGCCTCAACTAGTGCTGTTTCTTTTTCTAAATCCACATTTAACCCCACAATTATGCTGCCTTTACCGGCATGATTTTAATATCACCAAACATTCTGTTTTGAAGAATGCATGCAGAATGGAATTTAACAGCTTCTAAAATTGCCATAAAAGCACATACAATATCCATTATGCTTTCTTTTCTAATAATTAAATCGGTAAAAAAACATTCGCCTTTATTTTCAAAATACTCATTCATTAAAGTTATTTTTTCACCAACTGATATTTCTTCATACATGCTCATAATTTTATCACCTGAATGTGTTCCAACCAGTTGTGTAAAAGTTTTCATTAATGTCCATGTATCAATTTTTTCCCAAAGTTGTTCTTCATCAAAGGGAAGAACATTTTGTATTTTTTTTCTTTCTACATTCCATTCGGTTTCTTCTTCTTTTTCTTCAATAAGTTCAGATAATTTCTTAAACTTTTGATACTCAATAAGTTTATCTACAAGTTCTTGTCTTGGATCTTCCATGTCTTCATCAAAAGTAGTTTCTACCGGTAGCAATAGGTGAGACTTAATATAAATTAGTTCTGCAGCTAAAGAATAAAACTCTGTTAGATTTTCCAAATCTGTTACAACTGCATAGTCTAAGTAATCAAGATACTGTTCGGTAATGTCACCAATTGGAATATCATAAATATTTACTTCATTTTTTTTAATCAATGATAATAATAAATCCAGTGGTCCTTCAAACTGTGATAAATTATACGTTCTACTATCAGTATCTGTTTTGTGTTCAAGTTCCATCTTGCGCCTCCATATTAAAGGGATGACTTTTTAATTACCTCACTACTATCAATTTTTTGTAAGCAATGCATGTAATAGTCCCTTTTAGTACTATCGGCACAATTGGGGAAAATCTCCAGCATAGGAACAAGAACAAATGCTCTTTCTGTCATTTTTGGATGAGGAATCTGTAAAGTTTTGTTACAAACCTCTTTATTTGAAAATAACAGAATGTCTATATCAAGGCTTCTAGGCCCATTTTTAATTTCTTTAGCTCTATTTCGGCCAAAGGCTGTTTCAATACCTTGTGTTTTTTCTAATAGATTTTCTGCACTTCCGTAGTAGTTTCCTTGAACAACTATATTATGAAACCATTCCTGATCTTCGTAGTACATTGGCTTTGTAATGTATAGCGAAGACACGGTAATATCATTAAGTACAATCGAAAGACTCTCAACTGCTTTTTTTAGAATTACATGGGGAGAAATGGTTTCTCCATGTAATTCATATGATGTATTAGAACCTAAGGATAGTACAACGAAATTCATTCTAAAACAAATCTCCAGAAAGAGTATCTTCAGCTTCACTTTGTACAACTTTTGGTTCAGCTTTTTTTTGTTTTGGAGCTTCTTTTAAAACTTGACCAGGGAAAAGTTTTTCTCTAATTTTCTTTTCAACTTCAAAAGTAAAGTCAGGATTTTGCTCTAAAAAGTTAATTGCATTTTCACGTCCTTGGCCAACTTTTTCGGTTTCGGTAGTATACCAAGCACCTTTTTTGTCAATAAAACCATGGCGTACGGCTGAATCTAAAAGGCTTGCAATTGCAGATACACCTTTACCAAACATAATATCAAGTTCTACCTTTCTAAATGGAGGCGCAACTTTATTTTTAACGATTTTTACCCTAACTCTGTTACCTACTGCATCTTCTTCGCCTTTTGCATCAATTGACTCAACACGGCGTACTTCTAAACGAAGAGACGCATAGAATTTAAGTGCATTACCACCAGTAGTTGTTTCAGGGTTTCCAAACATAACCCCAATTTTCATTCTTATTTGGTTAATAAAAATAATTATAGTTTTTGATTTTCCAATAATTGCGGTAAGCTTTCTAAGTGCTTGACTCATAAGTCGTGCTTGTAAGCCCATATGTGACGCTCCCATATCTCCTTCAATTTCTGCTTGAGGAGTTAAAGCTGCAACTGAGTCAACAACAATAATATCAACAGCTCCAGAGCGAACTAAGCTTTCTGCAATTTCTAAGGCTTGTTCCCCTGTATCAGGTTGCGAGACCCAAAGATCATCAATATTTACGCCAAGATTTTTTGCATATTTTGGATCAAGTGCATGTTCTGCGTCAACAAAGGCTGCAATACCACCCATTTTTTGAGCTTCAGCAATTGCATGCAAAGCTAATGTTGTTTTTCCTGATGACTCAGGGCCATATACTTCGATAATACGTCCCCTAGGATATCCACCTATTCCAAGTGCTTCATCGAGCATAATTGAACCCGAGGGCACAACATCAACGCCTGCGGTATTTGTAACATTCCCCAGTTTCATGAGTGAGCCTTGTCCAAATTGCTTTTCAATTTGTAATCTAGCAGCTTCCAAAGCTTGCATTTTTTCTCCTAAATCGCTAGGAGTGTTCATTTCTGTTGTTACTTTTGCCATTATAGCCTCCATAAATATAGACCACTAAAAAAGTGGCTACTCTATATTATTGTATCATTTTTTATGTTTTGACACAGTTTTTCAAAAAAAAATTAATTATTTCCAACTAAAGGTTGATAGATTGACTTTCCCTGTAATAAAAGCTTACCATCTTCAACCGAAATCTTAGCTAATACTTGAACAGGCAATGTAGAATCAAGCATTACAGGTTGCTGTATCACTAAAGGTACAAACCCTTCAACCTTTTGTAAGGTGTCATATCCTATAAGAAAATCGCATTTATATTCATTTTGTGTTTCTACAACATTAGTTACACGCCCCGACCATACAATCCATGTATCTAAATAAAGCCAAGGTTCTTTTTGTATTTGCTCATATGAAAATTCTTCAATATCGCTGTCAAATGTTGGCTCTTGTAAGTATTCTGCCAAAAGTCGTGCTTTTTGACGAATAGAAGCCGAAGCATTTGAGTTTAATATTTTATTTATTTCAACTTGCGCTAAGTTATCCTTATATTCTTGAAAATATTTTTGTGCATCTGAGTATGCTTTTTCAAGTTCATCTTGCGTTAGAATGTATCTAAAAACAGATGAAGCGGTATCTTGAATTAAGGCATCATTTTTTTCATCAACCGTTAAAACTAATTCAGACAAGTCTGCTCTAGTTCCATTAATTACTTCAGTTTTTTGTGAATTCAACAAAACAAAAACGCTTATAAGTACTGCAGCTATGGATGCTAACATACAATTTTTTGCAATAGTAGGATTTACTCCTAAACGTGGATAAAAACGTTTAATATTCCCCGTTTGAACTAAGTGTATAAAAACATCAGAACCATTATTGTTTTTTATAAACTCTAATGCTTTTTTTGAAAGTTTATTTTCAGGTTCATATTCTTGTGCAAGCAAATAGTATTCTACTGCCTTATTTATTTCACCTCGTCGTAAAAAAAGAACTGCTTGAGCTGTTAGTAATTTCGCATCTGTTAACGTAATTCTTCTCGCTTTTTTATAATATAATTCAGCCCCTCCAATATCTCCTACATATAAATATGCCGTTCCCAGTAGATAAAAAAAGTGAAATGAATCTTCATAATCAAATATATGTTTTTCTAAAAGTGAGATTACTTGCGAAAATCGTCGTTGTGATAATAACCTTTTCGCTTTTTCAAGCGTTGTCATAGGCATGTATACTTACCGTCCCGCATTCAATAATATTGCATCAACTTGATTACTTAAGGAAAGTATTTCTTGTTCATTTAAGTACGTCTCGTCTGCCTTTAGCGCTTCGATTGAAGCTAATATTTCTCGTATTTTTTGTATATCTTCAGAAGAAAGACTGTCATATGGACTTTCTTCTACAACTACTACTTCTTCGTCTGAAGGTGGCCAGGTAGAAGGCATATGTATACTTGTTTCCCCCGTTAATATATAAAACTCACTGTAATTTATAATCTCTGTATCGAGTATTGCCTTATTCCATGTTATTGCCAAAGCTGAATTATTGTATGAGTTTAAAGAATGAAACTCTCTTCCCTCTTGCACTACATAGACCCAATGTAGTTGCGATAAAAGGTTTTTATTTGCAACTACTACAGAGTCTATATTTGATTCAGGAATAACAAATCGCACTAAATCTGTTATTCTTGAAGATTGAATCCATTTTTCAGTTGCAATATCTTCAAAACTTGTTTCAGCGATAATTTGAGGTCTAAGTGGTGTTGAAAAATGTGTTACCGTATTTTCACCTAACCATGTGTCAAAAAATGCTCTAAGTGCAACTTCTTGTGGCTTATCTGAGACATTCTTTATTGCTGTTGTAACTTTAACGGAATCAATAATACCATCTTTATTTGTAGTAAAAAAATCTAAGTTAATAATAATTTCAACTTTGTTTTTTAAAACTGCGGTAATAATTGCAGTGTTATCTTCAACGCTTGAAGTGATTTTGAATCCACCGCTAGAGTTAACCGGAATAACGGCCCCATTGTAATAAGCAATAAAAGCAGGACTCTTAGTAAAAGTTTTAGAGTCAAATAGTGATGTAAAATTTTCATTACTTGATTTTCTATACAGTGAAATAGAACCTGTATAGTTTTCAATTACGAGCCTAATATTCCCAATTGTTTCATCAACATTTGCAAATATTGAGCTCGCTGAAAGTATTAAAAGCAATACACATATAACCTTTTTCATCGTACTCTCTCTCCTATTCTTCGCCTAAGAGTTTTTCAAGCTCAATGGCTTTTTCACTTAAACTACTAATTAAATCACTATTATCTTGAGTTTCAGGCTCTGGTTCTATAATTTCTGGCTCAACAACTTTTTTCGCATTTTCTGCTATAACAGTGTTAAGGTCTTGAACAGTATTTTTTAATGTTTCGTTTTGAATTACAAGTTCTTGTTTTTCAACTTGTAATCGACCAATGTCTTGTTCAAGTTCCTGTACTCTTTTACTAAGTAATAATGATTCTTCACTTTGCAATTGTTTTATTTGTCTTTCATAATCTTCTTTGGCTGCTACCGCTTCTTCGCCTGTTACCCTTAAAAGATATAAAAGTTTTTCTTCTCGTTCTCGTTGCTTTAATAATTCAATTCTAAATAATGCGCTGTCATACTTGTCACTGTTTGGATAATTTACAATTATTGTATCGTAATATGTTTTAGCTTTTGTAAACTCATAAACATTGTATAAAGCTTCACCGGTAAAATACAGTGCATTAGGAATCATTGCATGATTTGGATAATCTTGAATAAATGATGCAAATCCTGAAACAGACTGATTATATAATCCTTGTTCAAAACTTGCATATAGAGTTTGATATGTAATTTCTGCTGTGTAACTACTGTTATTAAAAATTGATAAAAACATTGTTCCATCACGTAAAACAGCGGTATAATCTCCTATGTGTACCTCTGCCATAATTACAAAGTACCAAACAGCATCTGATGTAGCATTTTGAAATTGGCTTGTTCTTTTTAGAAAAAATAGGGCATCATCCCATTCTCCTACTCTGTAGGCTTCAAGTCCTTGCACAAAGTCTTCACCAAAAGGTTGAACTTGAGTTGCTGCATTATTTTGAGCAAAAGCTGAAACAGTTAGCAAACATACACAAATACACACTAAAATAATTTTTTTCA
The DNA here is from genome assembly GCA_964370555.1 of uncultured Treponemataceae bacterium. GTDB lineage: Bacteria > Spirochaetota > Spirochaetia > Treponematales > Treponemataceae > CAYJFX01. The sequence goes on from CAYJJW010000068.1 coordinate 7,495, forward strand.
TAACCCGCTTCCTTTTATTTATAATTTTCCGCTAAAAAAGGCAGAACCTGATACTATTACATCAACACCTGTATTGACTACAGAATTAAGTGTTTTTTCATTTACACCACCATCTATAGAGACCAAATAGGTATATTTTTTTTCGTTTCTTATTTCTATTAGCTTTGAAATTTTATGTAAACATTCTTCAATAAGTTCTTGCCCACCAAATCCTGGATTTACAGACATAATTAATACTAAATCTACAAATGGCAGTATTTCTTCTAACACAGAAATGGGTGTTGATGGTACAATACTAATTCCGGCTTTTTTTCCAAGAGAATGTATACTTTGAATTAATCTATGATGGTGTGTTACTGCTTCCCAGTGAAAGGTAATCCAATCCGCACCTGCTTTAGCAAAAGACTCTATATGGTTTTCAGGATTATTAATCATTAAATGTACGTCAAAGTCCAATGTAGATAATGGACGTACAGCGGAGATTATAGGCCCTCCAAAAGAGATATTAGGTACAAAAGAACCATCCATTACATCTATATGAACCCACTTTGCATCTGAAGAGTTTATTAATTCTATCGACTCTGAGAGATTGGCAAAATCCGCTGATAATATTGATGGTGCTAAAACAAATTTATCCATATTCCTATTTTAACAAACTAGCTAAATATTGTAAATGGGTATAATAGTTAAAATGTAATACTTGGGGTATTTTATTTATAAATCCTCTTCGCTGAGTCCATATCCTTCAGAATCATGCCATTCTGAAAGCCCCTTAGGTTCAACATGTACCATAATGTCGTAAATATCGGGTATTGATTCTTTTATGACACGGGAAACTGTTTCAGCTAATTCGTGTGCTTCAAAAACGCTTAAATTGCCTTCAACTTCAATATCTAAGTCTACATCCCAGTAGTTAGCAATTTTTCGCATTCTTACTCTATGAGGATTAGAAACGCCTTCAACCGTATGTACAGCATTAAAAAGTTGTTTATATACCGTATTATCCATATTTCCATCCATGAGTTCAATATTCATGTTCCAGAAAATTTGTATGGCATTTTTAATTATCCATACACTTACCAATAACGCTATAAGAGGATCCCAGATGGGAGCATCAAAAGCATAGGCAATGAGTAACCCTACAAGAACAGATCCTGAAATAACAATATCATTTATCATGTTTTGAGCATTCGCTTTTACCATAGAACTGTTTGCCATTTTACCCAAAATATATTGAGAAATTGCAAGCAGTATTTTTACAATAATAGATATTCCGGTAATAATGAGCGCAAGACTACTTGGTGTTGATGTTGTACTTTGGCTTATAAGTTGTTTTACTGCAGATATTCCTAATTGAAAACCGGCAAATAGAATAACAAACGAAAGAACTAATGTTCCCATTGTCTCTGCTCTACCATGTCCCCATGGATGTGAAGCATCGGAGGGGCGAGTAATAATCTTTCCAATTACGAGTGTAAGAGCTGCAATAATTACATCGGTAGTAGTATCAACACCGTCCCCCATAACAGAAAGGCTTCCGCTTATAAAGCCAATTGTAAGTTTTGCAATAGCCAACAATAAATTTCCAACTAAAGCAATAATGCCTGCTATTGCTATGAGTTTATATCGCTGTTCACTTGTGCGCATTTTTTGTTTCATAGATTTAGAATGCTTCCAATAATTTTTGAATATATGGGTCTAGAACATAAAACACCGGTATTAAAAAAACAGATATTAAATAGTTTGCCGTTTTAATTTTTTTTAATTCTAATAAATTTATCCCAACCATAATAATTAAGCAGCCACCCATTGCAGAAATTTCAGAAAGCATTACATCACTCACATAAGGGGCGATAAATGTGGATGCAAGAGTTAATAAGCCTTGGTATAGAAAAATTGATATAGCAGAAAAAGCAGTACCTATTCCCATAGCAGCGGTAAAAACTATTGCCATAAATCCATCTAACACTGACTTAGTAAAAATTATTGTGTAATCATCTTCGATACCTGCTTTAAATGAGCCTATAATGCTCATAGCACCAACACAAAACAGTACTGAAGCATTTAAAAATGCATGTGCAAATGTTGAAGATTTTTCATCGGTAATTGAGTGCGTTTTTGTTGTGGTTTTAATCACTTTTTTTTCTAAAAACTCACCAAACAGTAAAATTTTTCCGTCAATATCCCAAAGAGTTCCTAATAAACCACCAATTATAGCAGCTAGTGTTAAATAAATAATATTTTGATATTCTAATGCCATTTCTATTCCTAAAACGGAACAGACAATACCGGCAGCCACTGTAACAGCTGAATTAAAAGAGTTTGTAATTTTTTTTGCACACAACAATCCTATTATTGAACCAAATAAAACTGTAGCACAGTTTACAAATACTGCTATCATGATTTTTCCTTTATTATTGCTTCTTTCTTTACTTTTTTGATGTTTCGTAGTATTATAAGTTAAATACTGTTTTGTATCAAGTACAGCAATTTTAAGGAAAAATCATGAAAAAAATTACATCGCTTTGTATAGTATTCTTTCTATGTACTATAACTCTTGTTGCTCAAAAAACGTCAATTGAAGATGTATATCATTATACATTAGATAATGGGCTTGAATTGTTTATTGCTGAAAATGACACTGTTCCCCTCACCTATATAGAACTTGCCGTAAAAGGTGGCGGAATATCTCAAACAGAAGAAACTGTTGGCTTATTTCATCTTTACGAACACATGATTTTTAAGGGGAATTCAAAGTATCCAACAGCAGCCTCTGTACAAAAAGCAATAAACGACATGGGTGTTCCATCTTGGAATGGTTCTACAGGAAATGAATATGTAAACTATTATTTTACCGTACCGTCAGATTTAACCTACGAAGGCTTAGAATTTTGGTCGTATGCGGTTAGAGAGCCATTACTTGATGAAGCAGAATTCGAAAACGAAAAAAAGGTTGTAATTTCAGAGCTTGAAGGTGGATACTCTGAGCCCTCAAGAATTTTTTACAATGCCCTATATAAAAATGCATTCCCTGAAACACCTTGGCAATTTGATCCGGGCGGAACGGTAGAACGAGTTAAAAATGCAACGCTTGAAGCATTAATAGACATGAAAAACACTTATTACATTCCAAATAATACTGCCCTCTTTGTTGGAGGAGACGTTAGCCATACAGAAGTATTCGAGATGGTAAAAAATATTTACGGCAATTGGGAAAGAGGAGATGATCCGTGGGAAAACAAAGAGTACCTTGTTGATAATAAGCCATATGAAAAACAGCAGTACTTTGTGCAAGCAAATCCTCAAGTTTCTCCTTCTATTGCACAAGTAAATGTTTTTTATAGAGGGCCTGATGCAGAGCTTGATGAAGAATCAACCTATGTAGCAGATGTATATTTAACTGCTGCATCAAATCCTGCAAGTACTTTTGTAAAGACAATAACTGAAAAAACAGAACTTGGAATTCCTTCATCCGATTATTTTGGTACCTCTTTTGGAACAAGTAGACATGGAAGTTTTATGAGTTTTAGTGCAGCAATGCTTTCACCGGACTCAAATATAGTTAATCGTGCGCAAGCGTTTTTAGACACAATACAAAGCGATATTGCACAAAATATTGTAAGTAATGAACAGTACTTTTCTTTACAACAATACGAAAGCGCAAAGCAAAGACTTCAAGACTCTCAAATTTATGAAAGACAAACACCACAAGGACTATTAAGCACGCTTCGATTTTTTTGGACTGCAGCAAATTCAGACTACTATTTTAATTACTTAGATAATCTACAAAATGTTCGAGCTTCTGATGTTTCAACATTATTTGAAACGTATATTTTAGATAAGAATGCTTTTATAACAGTTTCTGTGAATCCTCAAGTGTATGAAGCTCAAAAAGAAGATTTTGAAAATGCAGGATATATAACTATTACAAACGAAAACGCCTTTTGGTGGAAGGACAGATAAATGAAAAAATTATTATTACTAAGTGTATGCTTCACGCTCATTTTTACATCTTGTGCAACAATACCACAAGATGAATCTTCTCATTTTGAATATTATGAACTACAAAATGGCATACCACTTATTATAAGTAAAAATGATTCAAGCCAAATTGTATCATTACAAATAA
>CAYJJW010000069.1:0-11563 GCA_964370555.1 uncultured Treponemataceae bacterium
GCACGGTTTTTTCTTCCCTAAAACCCATCTTTTTCCGGCACGCCTTTTTACTTTTCCATGTATAAAAACTTTCCTATGAACCACAAAACTTAGAGAATTTTGCTAAAATTGTCGTCCTCTAACTTTATAAGACAGATATAATACCTTCAAAGCCCGTGCGGAATAGCACGGGCTTTGAATGGTTTGTTTGTAAAGCTTATGGCATAGTAATTGTTACCGTAATGATATTCCCTTTTTGAGTTACATTAGCATCTATCCCATAATTAGAAAAGGTTGTATTAAGATTGTATTGTACCCAAATCGCAAGATAGGATTCTAATTGCCATTCTGTTAACTTAGCGCGTTTCGCCATAGCTACAGCGTCTGAAGATAAACCAGAAGACCCATCTAAAATTTCATCATAATAGTCTCTAATGTCTTGTCCTACAGTAGTAAATATATGCTCTCTACCAACTTCCTCTTTCCACTCACCAGGCACGCTTGAAGTCATCCCCGCCTTTGCAGAAGGATCTAAAACTAGAGGTTTACCATCTGAATCTAAAAATTCTATATAGCCTTCATATATAAGATTTACTTTGAACTTAGAGTCTCCATCTGCTTCTACAGTTGCTCTATAACCAAGGTTTAACAAGGAAGATTCTAGTCTATCTTCATATGTATAAAAATCACTAGCTATTGTTACAATATGAGCAGTTTCACCTTCTCCCCATTCTCCACTAATACCACTGTTATTTTTAATATTACTAAGATATCCTAAAGAGGGAAAATCCCCCACAAAATGAGGATTTCCAGATTCATCTGCATAGGGAGCGCCAGAGGAATCAAAATCGCTTAATGGAACGGGCACACCATCTGACTGTAGTTCATAAAACTCAATGGTACCTGTTTCTGGAAGTGGTGGAAGAGGAGCAACGGTATAGCTAAGTATACTTTGCCGATGGGTATTATCAGTAACTGCAAAACCTAGCTGGGATAGATTAACATAGAGCTCACTATGCTTAGCCGAAAACAAGTCATTCATTGTTTGATATTGGCCAAGAGCGCTTTTGTCTACGGTAACAACATGAGCTTCGTCTCCACTACCCCATGTATAACCATTACCATTCGGGAGGATTGTCTGAACTTTTAAAATATTTTCAGCATTTAAAGGCCCTTCATTATTTCCATCTTCATCCTCTTGCATAAATGTAATTTTTCCCTCAAGCGGAATCTTTACCGTTAACGTGTTTTCAACAACTGTAGTTTCAACAAGAAAACCATATCTATCAATAGTAGCTGCAATTGGTTCTGCTTGCGCTTTAAGATACGCATTCATAGTTTGCAGATCAGGAATATCGCCAGGATTTATTGTTGCAGTATGCCCATTAGGAGCGTCATTAAAATCTAAAGAATTATAAAGTACTAAATCACCTTTTAAGAGCTGCAAAGTTTCTTGTGTAAACGGTATATAATCTGAATTTTTATCTTCTTCTAAAAACTCTATTGTTCCAGGTTCTTGAGGTGGTAACGGTTTAAGGTAAAGACTTCCACCTTTATTATCCGGTATTTCAGTTTCATACACACTACCTGTTCTATAATCTGTAACTATAAAATTTTCTTTTACAAATGTTCCGCCTTCATTAATTACTAGTGGCGTATCTACATCATAAAGCTCAATAAAGTTAAGCGATATACGGCTACTTTCCGATAATTCGCCCATAACACTAATATGAGAACTAAGCCCACTCGTTACAACTACGTTTGCAGGTTTTCCATCGGCAAAGTTATCAGTAATGGTTACATTTCCACTAAATGCAACATTAGTTTCGCCTTCTTCTATTAAGAGAGCACCGCTATTATTATCTTGAGAAGTTTTAAAACCGGTAATAATAACATCTTCTAAACTAAGAAACCCCTTAACTAAATGCAATAAACTTTTATCAGTTTCTATAGAAGGGTTACCTTTAAAAGTAATACCTTTTATTGTAACTCCTTCAGAATTTAAGCCGTTAGACACATCTATTTTTATTAATTCATTCTCTGAGTTATGAGTCATTATTAAACCGGGGTAATCCCATGTTGTGCTTGCAGCAAAAGTGATAGTATCCTCAACAAAAACGGTAGCATCTGGCACAAAGGCACCAATACCGCCAAGAATGCGCACTGCTTCTTCTAATGTTCCAACAGGACTATTAGGTGTTAAACCACTTCCTGCAGTATCAACACCAGGCTTCATAAAAACAGCATTAGCATGAGTTGTAAGAATATTATTACCAGAAGTTAATACAGTATTATTTGATCGAGCTCTAAAAAATAGTACTTCCTCGTTATCATCGTCATCTTCTTTGTTTACATGAATTGTTGCATATACATTTTGGCCTGTCCTAAGCTTATTAAAAACAACATCGGTTCCTTGAGCGTCACTCGTAGAAAGTTCTTCACTTGCTAGAACGGCATTATTTGAAGCATCATAAATAGATACAACAACACTCATGTCATCAATATCATCTTCTTGCAGGTTAGGTATAACCGAAATAGAATTAACACCCTCAGAAGAAGACTTTGATGCAAGCACATCAGTTAAATCGAGTCTAAAAGAAACCTTGGTAGATTCTTCTACCATCCAAAGTGAATCACAAGAAGCCAGTAAAAATAAACTAGCAACTAAGAAAAACAATACAGTCATTTTTTTATTCATATATACATCCTTAAAAAAAATGGTAAGCTGTCACATAGAATAACCTTTCCCATGCACAGAAAAAACTATATACCAATAGTATAACACAAAAAAATCAAAAAATCATCTTTTTTGGCATTGAAAAAGCGCAAATTTAAGTATACAATTACTGTGTAATGCAACATAACCGGAACATAAAAAAACTTTTTAAACCTCTAGACTATGTCATTGTTTTTATTGCCTTTACCCTTGTTATTCTATCAATTAGATATACCCTAACAAATAAAGAAGAAGGAGCAAAACTCATTGTATCTAATCCAGAAACCGAATGGGTATATGATTTACACGCCAATCAAACATTTGGCACACAAGGTCCTATTGGGGTGTCAATAATCTCCATACAAGATGGATTTGCCTTTTTTGAAAGTTCTCCTTGCAACAATCAAATTTGCGTACACACAAATCCCATTCAACACAATGCAGGTTTTATTGCATGTCTTCCTAATCAAGTTTTTATTAGAATTGAATCGGATAAAGAGCAAAACAATACTGAAACGCTAGATATTGTTGGATACTAAACTGCATAAAATATTCTAGGTAAAACTCTTTATTTTTTTATCACTTTATTGTATAATATAAATCGGAGACATAGTGTACACTCGAACGATAAAAAATCCGCCTCCTAGAATTATTACAAAAGGGAAGGCGGTATTTGGCGATTTTAATTTTCCTCCCGCACGGCTTTCTATTCAAAGGTTAAAACAACCATTTAGTCTTATGCCACTTCCAAATTTTTTAACAAAACTCAGAATTCGTGCAAATCTTTGCTTTTCATTTTGCATTGAAAACTACATTGGAACTATAGAAGTTATAGATGCCCGCTACTTTGCCTTTGCAGAAGTTAATGTATGGGATACATTAAACAATAAAAAACTTTCTTACAGAACAATTATACCCAGAAGACGAACAATACCTTTAACAGCACAAAAAGGAATGTGTAAATCATTTAAGAAAAATCGTTTTATACTTATAAAATGGGATTATAACAAAAACGTCTTTTCTATAGTTTGTAGATTAAAACATGATAAAACTCGACCCGACCTCCATTTTGCCTTTTCAGGAAATCTGTCAAAAGATGTGGCAGGAACAAATGTATCAATTATTCCTTCTCCTACTCAAAGACGATGTGCGGCTATTCATCACATTGCACTCCCAATAGAAGGAAATATTTCAGCAGAATCCTCGGTTTTAACTGCAAGCCCATTTGTTTCTGAAGGCTTAGGTTTTTTTACAGTACGCAGAGCATTTTACAATCTTCGCACCTATTGCCATTCTATTACAGGTCTTGGCATTGTAGATGGAAAAAACATTCAATTTAATGTATATGTATCAAGTCAAGACCCTGTTGATTCCGATAAATATAATGAAAACATGCTTTTTGTAAATGGTGTAGCAAGCCCTCTTCCACCGGTAACTATTACTCATCCAAAAGGCATACATAACGAATGGTACATACAAGATACCGAAAGTATGATAGACATATCATTTTCGCCAAGTGTAGACACAGTTAGAAAAAACAGTATACTAATACTGAGAACTCAATATCATACATTATTTGGCTCCTTAGAAGGAAGTATTTCTGATAAAGATGGGACAGTATACCCATTAAAAGACTTTTTAACCGTTGCTAAAAAGCAATATTTAAGATTATAACAAATGAGCAAACAAAAAACTGCCCGCTATGCACCGGGCGAATTAGACAAAGTACGAAAAAATCTCGGAGAATTGGATCCTCTTGAATCTCAAAGAATGGCAGATTTATTGGGAGGAGAAGTAGGAACAGAACGTTCCGCTCCTACAACTGGAGAAATAAGTAGACCAATATCAAATAAAAAAAGACAGTATATTCCAACAAAGCCTATCTCCGAAACAGAAGCGCAACGTCAACGAGAAGAACAAGAAAAAAGTGAACAACTAACTCTTTTAAAGAAAAAGTCAATTCCATACCTATCTGCAACAGAGCGAAAGGCCTTTTATAAACTTTTAACATCTTCAACATATAAAATTTCACAAAAACCCGGATTTTTTAAGTTTTTAGCATGTTTTGGAAGAGCAAGCCCTGATGACCTAACATTGCAATTTGTAAAAAATAAAATTCCCTCACATGTAAAACACATAGATTCTTTTATTGATGCAATGAAGAACTTAATGGATTCTACATCCGGAGACTATAAGAAAAAAATTACAACTGATGAAACTCCTTATTTTAAAACTCTTCGGTACATTTATGACTGGAACACTATTTTATTAACAGAAGAGTCAAGAAATCTTTCAAACACCGTAGATCCTGTAATGGAAGATGCCATTGTTTTAACTAAAGAATTATTTAAGCACATAATGCGCTTTTACTTTTTGGGTGAATCTAAGATGGCAGAAATCATAAAGAAACTGTATATTGCTGCAACAAAGCCAAACTCAACAAATAAGGCAAAAAACTTAGCATATGCAAAACAAGCTACAGCCGATTGGATTTATGTGTCCAGTAAAATTATACATGAAACATATCCACTGCTTATGAGAATGACAAGTGCGCGGTGTTATCCATTTCCAGATTTTTACACACAAAATATTTCAAAAATTTTGCCATTTTTAGGCTTAACAAAATTTGACCTCATTTTACCTAAAAAAGAAACAAAGGAGCAAGAAAATGCCGCAACCCAACCAACAGCTCCTTCTAAACAAGATAATGATTCAGATAAACTAGAAATACCGAGCGACATTATGCAGTCACTCAACGTATTAAACAATCTCTTTCCTAATGCAGGCTGGACAGACTTAGAAAAAAAACCTGACATGTATACATACTTTCAGCCTATGTATCAGTTTAGAGATGGATTTAATGTGTTATCACCTTCAAACCCTCTTCAAATTACCATTGTATTATTACGAATTATTGAAGATTTTTTTCAAGGTTGTAGAAATATCCTTTTTTCAATTGATACCGAAAACCCCGACAATGCAGAATACGCACTAACCGATGATAGCTTACAAAAAATAATTGCCGAATGGTCTCAATATAGGGAAATAATGTTTAACAAAATGCTTTGCCCTGAACTTCGCGATTACGTAAACCGCGTCTATGCACAAAATGATTTTAAAAAATCAAAATATGCTAAAAAGCAGCTTTCAGGATGGCTTTGGCAAATGAAATATTTATTCCACCCTCACCTTTCATTTGAAATTGTTTTCCTTGAGCGCCCCGCACATGATTCTACCTATAAGTCTCTACCGGTACGCATACATCAAATTACAAATATTTTTGCATCTCTTATCAAGGAAGGAAGCGAAGGTCAAGATGACCATGCGAATTTTAAAGCTCCTTATCGTTTTGATGTTGAAAACTCAATTGCATTTAGATTAAATGTTCTTTTAGGAGGCGAACATTCAGAGTTAAAAACAAACCTTAACTTAATGAAATATACACTCCATGTATTAAAAGTACTCGATTGGTGGGTAAACGATAAAAATTCTTTGGCATACCGAGAACCAGTTGTAATTCCGTACCGCACAGAAACCGAAGATGGAGAACCTTCTTTCTCTGCACCTCTGCGCTCAAATCAAAAAGAACTCTTTTTACACTATGCAAAAAAACGAGGAGCAGAACATACACCTACAGAAGAAACGGCCACCACAGAAGCACCTACTGCAAGCGATGGCGAAATAGAAGAAGATACCGAATAGTTTTTAAACCCTCGGAAAGATTTTTGCAATGCACTTTTCGCTTCGAGGTAAAAAGAATTGCACTGAAGGGCCAATTAGAATTACTGCAGCAAGTGTTCCTGCCCCAACTACCCCACCAAGCAAAAATCCAATACCGGTAAAAAAAACATCGCAACACATTCTCACTATACGAAACTCAATATTCTTCCATTTTTTTATCTTATCGGCAAGCACAATGGCAATAAGGTCATTAGGACCCGTTCCTGAATTACTTTTAATAACAATTGACATTCCAAAACTCAAGATAACACAACCTGCAACCAAGGCGCCATAGCGAATCAAAAGCATTGAATCAGCATTAATAAAATCAGCAAGTGCCCACATAAAAAAATCGATAATCCATCCACCTAAAAAGGCACATACAATTGTTCCTGGTTTTACATAGTTTTTCGTGGTAAAAAAAAGAAGTACCGTTATTATGCAAAGTAAAATAACATGGCACGTTCCAATGGTTAAGCCTACATGTAAGGAAATCCCTTGTACAAATACTGTAAAAGGATCAGAGCCTAATACAGAAAGTAAAAAAAGTGTAACGCCCAAATGCGCTATCGTTAACCCAATTACCAGTACAAGCAACCCTTGCGCCCAATCTTTTATTGTTCTTTTTGATGTATCCTTCGCAAATGTTTCAGACATAATTGTAAACATCCCCTTTTTTACATTATAGCATAAGATACTTATTTATGCTATTATCTTTAAGGCTCGTTTAAGAAAACGATGCTATACTTTCAAAAAAATCAAAATAATGCGAGGAATGTATGATTGAACTAAAGCATGTTTCGCGTTCTTTCGGTACGTTTAAAGCCGTAAACGATATTTCGTTTTCAATACAAACAGGCGAAATTGTCGGCTTTTTAGGACCAAACGGAGCCGGAAAAACAACAACAATGCGAATGATCACAGGCTTTTTAGATGCCAACGAAGGTGAAATACTCATCGATGGTGAAAACATTAGCCTAAACGAAAAAAAATCGAAAAAAAAGATAGGATACATGTCAGAATCTGCGCCACTATATGGCGACATGATTGTTCATGATTACCTTGAATATGTGGCAAAAATGCAAGGCGAAAACCCTGCAGATAAAATCCCAACGCTATGCACTGCATGCGGATTAAAAGACGTAATGCACAAAAACATTTCGGACCTTTCAAGAGGATACCGCCAAAGAGTTGGCCTTGCTCATGCACTTATGAACGACCCCGAAATACTTATTTTGGATGAGCCAACAAGTGGACTTGATCCAAACCAAATAACAGAAGTTCGCAATCTTATTAAAGAAATAGGAAAAACACGAACTGTTATTATTTCAACCCATATATTAGGTGAAGTTGAAATGATTTGCGACCGTGTTGTAATTATTGCAAACGGTACACTTGTTGCAGACAGTCCAACAAGTGAGCTTAGAAGTCGCTATGCGAACTCTACCGGAGTTTGTGTTCAAGTAGCAGGCGCAACAGAGGCCGAGCTTAAAACAACTTTAAAAGCAATCAATGGCATTGATTCTGTTACTGTTATAAATGAGCAATCAGAGGAAATAACTATTCCTTCAAGTGTTTCAAAACGAACAGGAGCTATTGCCTCAATATCAGAGGCAACAGAAGTGCGACCACAAATTGCACATGCTATTTTAGAAAAAGGGTGGGAGCTATACGAAATAACACTAAAGCGCAATAGCTTAGAAGATGTATTTAGAACGCTCACCACAGGAGGGGATAACTAATGAATAAATCAATATTAAAAAATCCTGCAATAATTATCATGAATAGAGAACTCTTTGCCTATTTTTCAAGCCCCGTAGCATATATTGTTATTGGCTTGTTTTTAGCATTCTCAGGATTTTTATTCTTTTCAATATTCTTTTTAATGAACAGAGCAGATTTACGCCCATTTTTTCAAAATCTTCCGCTTCTTTTTGCATTTTTTATTCCTGCCATTACTATGCGTCTTTTTGCAGAAGAGCAAAAAACGGGTACAATGGAAACGCTTATGACACTTCCCGTAAGTACGGTTGAAGTTGTAACAGGAAAATTTTTGGCAAGTCTTAAATTTAGCATAATTATGCTTGTCCCAACTATTTGCTATGCAATTACAGCTTCTTTTTTTGGAACACTTGATGTAGGAGCAACTATTTGTAGCTATATTGGAGCAGTTCTTTTAGGAGCAAGTTTTTGCGCAGTAGGTATTTTCGCCTCTTCTATTACAAAAAATCAAATTGTAGCTTTCTTTGTAGCATTTACTATTTGTATCCTCTTAGCAATGATTGATCAATTCCTTCTTTTTTTACCAGCAGGGGTTGTAAACTTTTTCCAATTCATTTCAGCAGGCAGTCACTTTACTTCAATATCACGTGGAATAATTGATTCAAGAGATATTATCTACTTTGTATCAGTATGTGCACTCTTTTTTACACTCACGGTAAAAACACTTAATGCACAAAAGGGGACAGCATGAAATTAATTAACTGGATTAAAAGTCCTAAAAGCGACTTTATACTATTTATAATTCTTATTGTGCTTGTTAACCTAGTGGGTACAAGAGCTTTTTTTAGAATTGATACAACAGCAAGTCAAAGCTTTTCTCTTTCACAAGGAAGCAAAGAATTAGTACAAAATTTAGAAGAACCTCTTTCTGTAAAAGTATTCTTTTCAGAAAACCTACCTTCTCCATATAATACAACTCATCAATATGTAACAGATCTATTAATTGAGTATGCAGGAAGTGCAAATGAAAACTTTTCGTGGGAAGCCTACGATATGGAAAATCCTGAAAACGAAGAAATAGCTCGTAATTATCGATTAAATCAAATACAAATCCAAGAAATTAACAATAATGAAGTTGGGTTTAAAAATGTTTGGATGGGTCTTGTTATTACGTATGCAGACAGAATTGAAATACTCGATGGAATTTCAACCGGCGATGGGCTAGAATACAGAATCACAACAACCATGAGTTCTATGATTAATGCCGTAAGCTCGCTTGCAGGGCTACAAGGAGAAGTATCTCTAACATTATACCTAACACCAGAACTTGCCGATTTTAATATTCAAGGATTTTCTGACATTGAACCAATTGTACTCAATGCCTACTCAAACCTCAATGCAAAACATGCAGGAAAAATTCGTTATGACGAAGTAAATCCTGATACAAGCGATATTCCTTCAATTGTTGAAACATATGGAATCCAACAGCTAGATTGGGAAGACGAAAACGGAAACCTTGGAACAGGTATCCTAGGCCTTATTCTTTCATATGAAGACAGCTCAAGAATTGTACCACTAGAAATGACAAATCAATTGTTTTTTGGCAATATTATAGCTGGTCTTGATACCCTAGAAGAAAATCTTTCATCAGCCCTAGATTCACTATTATCAAAATCTACTACAATAGGCTATGTTACCGGTCATGGCGAAATGAGCATAACCGATAGTCAAGCAGGTTCGGGCCTTTTGGCAGGTCTTGCATCAGATCGTTATTCTTTTGAAGAAATAAATTTAACAGAAGGTGATATTCCTACAAGTGTAAATACCCTTGTAATAAATGGTCCTAAAACTACATTTACCAATGAAGAACTTTATAAAATAGACCAGTTTGTTTTACGCGGTGGAAATCTTTCTCTTTTTATAGACCCATTTAATGCAGTTCAAGATGAAATGGCTGCAATGTACGGACAACAAATGCCGCCGCAATATGTCCCCATTGATACTGGCCTTCAAAAGCTCTTAACACAGTATGGGGTTGAAGTTCCAACAGAATATGTTATGGATACAATGAGTTTTTCTGAGCAAAATCCACAATTTGGAGAAATAAACTATTATTACATTCCTCTTGTGCATCAAGATGCAATGGATAAAAAACATGCCATTTCACAAAACTTATCTTATGTGTTCTTCCCTCAATCGGCACCTATTATGCTCACTGAAAAAGAAGGTGTTACACAAACTATACTTGCAAGTACCAGTAATGAAGCTTGGACTCAAAGTGAAAACATCCAATTAAATCCTTTGTACATGTCTCCTCCAACCGATCCTACAACACAATCCAAAAAGAATCTTGCAGTATTGGTAGAAGGGCAATTTAAAAGTGCTTTTACACAAGCGCCTAGTATCGAAACAGCAAATTCAGCTTTAAGTGCCCGCAATCACTTGCAAACAAGTGTTCAGGATGCAAAAATATTTATTGCAGGAACATCCCAAATTACAAGTGCAATGGTTATCGACCAAGAAGGTACAAGTCCTAATGCAATGTTTGCTCAAAATGTTTTGGATTATTTAAACGGAAATGAAGATCTTGCACGAATGAGAACTCGAGGGATTTCCCTTAATGTACTTACCGTTGAAGATCCTCTTTTTGCCCAACTAACACAAATTTTTAACCAATATGTGTTACCGTTATTAGTTGTTGTTGCAGGACTCATTGTGTGGCGAGCAAGGGTTTCAAAACGTAAAAAAATCTATGAGCTTTACAATGGTAAGGCAGAAGAAAAGGATACAGACAAATGACAAAGAGAAAAATAGTACTTTTAAGTTTAATTGCAATTTTTACCATACTCTATATAATACAACTTGCCCAAAGTGGTAAAAACACGGTGCAAACCATTACTCTTGAAGAAGATATTACCTCTATTCGACTTTCCTATACTAATGGGGAACAAATGGTACTTACAAAACAACAATCAATTGATGAAAACAAAGAAGCCATGTGGATTTTAGAAGATGGAACACAAGTTGAAACATTCCCATTAACAAGAATGGCTGGACAATTAAACGATGTACGAGTGTTAGCCCATGTTTCTTCTTCTGCAAATGCAGAACGCTACGATTTACAAGAGGGCAAGGCTTTAATTATTGAAGCATTAAATGGACAAAAAGTGATTAGAACAATTACTGTTGGAAAAGCTGCCACTACAACGAGCCAAACCTATGCAATAATTGACAACACAAACGACATTGTACTTGTTTCAGGTGACTTACATGATATTTTCGATAAAACTCGAGAAGAATTAGAAGTTAAACCGGAAGAAGTTGAAACCACAGAATAAAACGGTTTTTAAACCCTTAAAATTAAAAAACTAAAAAAGGTTGAGCGCATGCTCAACCTTTTTCATTTCACTAGTAACTAGTAATTAG
>CAYJJW010000070.1:0-11538 GCA_964370555.1 uncultured Treponemataceae bacterium
CGTACACCTTACCGATGCCTTTGAGTTCAACTTTAGCCATGCCAAAGCCTCCTTAGTTTATTTTATGAATATATTGTAATGCATATATGTAAATCTGTCAAATTTATTTGACAGATTTTTGCAATTTTTTTGGAAAAATTATAAACATAATCTATAAACAGTATGATTCCCTTCCAAACCTTTAAAAGGAGTTTTATCTTTTTTTACTTTTACATTGTATTTTTTTAATATATTTTCGTAGCCTTCAAACTCAAGAACATGTTCTGAAACAACAACCTCTTGGGGATTTGCTATTCCTTGAATTCTGGCAGCGGTGTTTACCGTGTTACCGAAATAGTCGACTCGGTCATTTAGTGTAACAACAATGGTTGTGCCGGTATGCACGCCCATTTTTACTTCGATTTTATTTTCTCTATCTTTTTCACCATAGTACTCTTGTAAACGTTTTTGGGCTTCCAGTGTACATTCAAGAGCAACTTTTCGAGAATAAAATACTCCCATTATTGCGTCCCCAATTGTTTTAACCGGTACACCTCCAAACTCATCAATAACTGAAAATAAAAGTCTAAAATGCTCTCGCACCAAGGCAAATGCTTTCGCATCTCCTAAATCACTGTACATTTGAGTAGAGCCTTTAACATCGGTAAACAAAATAGCGGCATGCTCAATTTCTAAGCTTTGATCATCTAATAAAACATCATCACCCATTAAATCTCGATATGCTTTATTTTGTAATACTTCTACTCCGCGAATTGTGTAGTCGTTTTTCCATAAAAAATATCCCTCAGATAGTATTTTTATAACTTCATTTCGATAATCTTCGTCATAGCTTTTTGCTATTTCCCTCATTTGAGGGTGCACGTTAAAAAAAACTTCGATTGTGTTATCAAGAACATTGGTAAAATTTACTTTACACTTACCACAATAGTTTTCATGTGTTGCTTCGTGAATTTTTATTGATTCGGTTGAAACTCCACCACAGTGAGGACAGTGATATATCCAAGACATGGTAAAAAGCCCTTCATTCACGCCCCGAATAAAGGCCTCTAGCATTATTGGTCTTTCAATATGAGCTGTTTCGGCAAGTTTATATACATTTATATGGTGCAATAAGTTATCGGGGGCTTGGTCTACAAACCTTTTTAATTGATTTAAAATTTTTTCTTGTACAATTGTTTTGGTGCGTTCTGCTTGTGCTACATTCATATGAGTACTCCTATTGTTGTACTTTAAAGTGTAACACAGAATTTTTGAGTTGGCAAGTGAATGTAGATTTGAAAATATAGGTTTATGTTAGAAAAAACTATGTTGTCGAAAATTCTTCCCACTGCAATAATAATTCTTCTATCATTTTTTCTTTTTCTTCTATGAATTTTTGCACTTGTCGGCTTTTTTCTCCATCGGAGTAAACTTCAGGTTTAGCAAGTTCTGCTTCAAGTTCAGCTTTTTCTTCTTCAGTCTTTTCGATTTTTTCCATTAAAAGCTTTTCTTCTTTTTCTCGCTTTCGTTTTTCTGCTGCAAGTTTTTTTTGTTCTTCGTATGAGAGCGTTGTTTTTACTTGGGGTTTTGCAGCACTGCTTTTTGAGTTTGTATTACTTGCTGTTGTTTCGCCTTGTGTTTGTTCAAGGTAATAGTCGTATGTGCCGGGGAATTGTCTGCTTTGTCCGCCTCCTAATTCAAGTACCCGTGTAGAAATAGCCGACATAAAGCCTCTATCATGGGAAACTACAATTAAAGTACCCCCAAATTGTTTTAGGGCTTCTAAAAGTACATCTTTTGAATGCAGATCTAAGTGGTTTGTAGGTTCGTCTAATATAAGAAGATTTACTGGTTTTAATAGAATTAAAAGAAGTGCAAGCCGACTTTTTTCTCCTCCTGACAAAACATCGATACTTTTGTATACATCATCTCCCCTAAACAAAAAAGCACCGAGCATATCACGAAGTTTTGGAATAAGTTCTAGAGGGGCTTCTGCTTCGAGCATATCGAGCATAGACATACTGCCTTTCATTGTTTCTGCATTGTCTTGGCTAAAATAGCCTATGCTTACGCCGCTACCTTCTTTTACCGTGCCTGAAAAATCAGAATCTATACCGGCTAAAATACGAAGTAAGGTAGATTTACCTGCACCATTTTTACCAACTACAAGAAGTCTGTCTCCTTTTTCAACGGTTACATCTAAATTATTAAGTATGGTATTTTTTCTAAGCTCATTGCCGTTATCATCGCATGTTGTATACGACTTTGTTAATCCTTCCATTGTCATTACTAAGCGACCTGAGTGAGGTGCCGGCGGAAAAGAAAAATGTATCTTTTTTAGTGATTCAGGAATTTCAATTCGTTCCATTTTTTCAAGTTGTTTTAATCGCTCTTGTGCTTGGGCTGCCTTTGTAGCTTTATAGCGAAAACGTCTCACAAAATCTTCAAGTTTGTTTATTTCTTGTTGTTGTAGTTCGTATCGTGCTATAAGACTTTCAAGTTCAACACGGCGAACGTTTTCATATTTTGTATAATTACCAACATATTTATGTATATCACCGTTAAAAAGTTCATATACTTCATTTATGGTTACATCTAAAAAGTAGCGGTCGTGGCTTACAATTAAAAATCCGCCTTCAAATTTTAAAAGAAAATCTTCAAGCCATGTTCGTGCTTCTATATCAAGATAGTTTGTAGGTTCGTCTAAAAGAAGAATATCAGGGTTTTGTAAAAGCACTTTGGCAAGAGCTATTCTCATTTGCCACCCGCCCGAAAATTCTTCAACATTGCGCTCTAAATCAGTTTTTAAAAAGCCTAACCCTGTTAGAATTTGCTCTGCAAGCACGTCTCTTCTATACCATCCTGAGCTTTCTAAGTATTCGTGAATTTCGTGGTGACGTTCTAAAAGCCTTGTTTGTTTTGAAGTGTCTTCGGGAGAGTCTCCCATTTGAGAAAGGCTTTCTCCTACCGTTTCCATTTCTGCAAATAAATCATACCCTCGTGAAAATGCGGTATCCGTTTCTGCTCGCAAGGTTTTTCCTGAGTGAACAATTCCCGATTGTGGAAGATACGATACAACGCAATCTTTTTGTACAGCACGCTCTCCTGAGTCATAATCCATGAGGCCTGCCATAACCTTCATCAATGTGGTTTTTCCCGACCCATTCGCACCGCTTAGAGCTGCCCTTGTGCCGGCTTGGAGATTTATTGTAATATTTTTTAGTATGTCTCTGTCACCAAAGGCAAGACAAAGACGTGAAAATTGAACAAAAGCCATAATTATTGTGCGTTAAAGTACATAACTATAGGGTTACTGCTTCTTCTTGTTACAGTCCCATCATCAATTAAGTAATTGTCTATCGATTCTAAGCGAATACCACTTGCTTCAATTTTATATAAAAAGTTAAGTTCTTCATCAGTGGTTTCAAATTGCATACTTAATGCACCATCAAATTCACTTTTTAATGAATCATCTATAAAGTAATTGATACCAGCTGTTCCTCTTCCCAAGGCTCCACCAGTTGTTGGTATTCCGTCTATACCGGAAGTTACAAGGCGTTGATATCCTCTCCATGTAAAGGTGCCGGAGTCGTTTCTTGAGAAATTTATTGTTCCGTAACTTGAACTTGAAAAGTTTTCTGCAAGAGCCAGTATTTCTGAATACTGATTTGTTCTTCTTTCAGTTTCATTGGAAATAATTTGGGAAACGTAATCTATAGGATTGCCTTCTTCGTCTTCAGTATCGTCAAATGCTACAAATCCATAAATTACGCGTCTTCCGATATCGTCAATAAATTCTACGGTTATGTATGATTCTGAGCGAATAAATATACGTAGTGGGGTATCGTCTAGAGAGTAGTTATTTTCTTCTTCACGTGTAATACCAATATATGGATATGTTCTCTGTATGCTTTCATTTGCAATACTTACTGTTCCTGAGAGTAACCCTATGTCAAATCCATAGTCAAAGCGAATTCGTTGAAGGTTAACTTTGTTTTGGTTAATCATTGACGCATAGTATTCAGGATACCATTTCTTTTGGGAAATAGTTTGAATTATTTCATCATTGGCACCATTTTTATCAATAATTTCAACTTGTATGCCTTCTCTTTCATCATATAAGTCTAAATTATATGAAAAACACCAGCCTTCTGTTCCATCAGCCGTGAGTACCCACATCCAATCGCCTTCTAAAGGTGTAGAACCTCTCATTACCGGTTGTCCTTCGCCTTTATAAAGAACTTTGATTATTTCGTTTTCGCGTAATCGATAAATTTGCTTTGCAGTGTTAACAGCTGCATCTCTAATTGCAAGCCCATCAATTTTTACTGATGCATATTGATGTTTATATTCTTGAAATTGTATTGCAGTTTCATTTGCTTTTCTCTTTGAGTTTGGCTCGGTAATTTGCCACAAAGGAACTTCTATTTTTGTGTCTGTACCAGGTACTCCGATTGCATAAATTTTACCAATGTTAGATCGTAGGTATACAGGAACGACATCGCCATCGGCAAGGTTATGTTCGGGTACAGACCATAAAAGTACGCCGTATCCTTGAATTCCGGAACATCCTGCAAAAAGTAAAAAGAGTGTTGCACATATTATAGTACGAGTGTATAACTTATTCATAGAGAAACAATAACATAAATGATAAAAATCTTCAAGATGGAATATTTTTTTTAACAAAGGAGTCCATAACCTTTGAGTTTACATAGGTTTCGGAGTTATTAATATCGAAGCCTGTTACCTTTGAAACTGAAACTGCTTTTCTGTACTCGGAAGGGCTCATTTGCACATATTGTTTAAATGTTTTTGAAAATGATGAACTATCATGAAAACCGCTAGCAAGTGCAATTTCTGTAATACTTTTTATTGAATAGATTAAAAGGTCTTTTGCTTTTGCAAGTCTTTTTTGGGTTAAAAATTCTTTTGGAGAAAGGTTTGTATATTTTTTACATAATTTATACAAGTGTGTTCTATCGATATGAAACATATCACTAACTTCTTCTACATTTATATTTTCCGCAAAATTGATTCTCATATATTCAATTGCCGCTTGAACATGCGATTTTTGACTTTTTTGTTCTGAATTGACACTTTTTAAACAAGAAAATAATAGATAAAACCACCCTGCAAGTTCTGTATGAGTGTTAAGAGGATTTTTAAAACAAGGCAATGACTGCAAAAGAAAGTTTGCAATTTTTTCTTCGTCTTCCGGAAAACAAATACAGTTTTCTTTATTAAAACCACATTGATCTAATAATCGATCGCCTTCTTCTCCATCAAAACCAAACCATATATATTCCCACGGGTCGGCGGCATCTGCTTCGTAATAGGTTAAATCTTTTGGGCATATTAAAAATGCTTGATTCTTTTTTACATGATAGATATTTTTACCTACCCTAAAAATGCCTTTTCCTGAAACTACATAGTGTAAAATATAATGAGCACGTATTGCCGGTCCAAAGTAATGTCTTGGAGAACATCTTTGATAACCACAATAATAAAAATTTAAAGGTGAAACAGCCATAAAACCTCCAAATGTATAGTAGTCCGAATGTGTATATTTTGCCATAAAACATAAAAAAATGCAACAAAATGACAAGTAATAAACAACAAAAAGAATATTATTGAAAAAAATCTAAGAGTACAATAGGAGCTACACAGAAAATGGAGGTTTTGAATGTCAAAAATAACATTCATGGGAGCAGGAAGTACTATTTTTGCTCGCAATGTATTGGGTGACTGTATGTGCACGCCTGCACTTCAAGAATCAGAAATTGCTTTATACGACATTGATGCTACAAGATTAAAAGAATCTGAAATAATACTTTCAGCAATTAACAACAATGTAAATAATGGCAAGGCAAAAATTAGTACTTACTTAGGTGTTGAAAACAGAAAAGCAGCTTTAAAAGGTGCAAGTTTTGTGGTAAATGCAATTCAAGTTGGTGGCTATAAACCTTGTACCGTTACAGACTTTGAAATTCCTAAAAAATATGGTTTACGACAAACTATTGCCGACACGCTTGGAATTGGCGGAATTATGCGAACGCTTCGTACTATACCCGTTATGGAAGACTTTGCCCACGACATGGAAGAAGTTTGCCCCGATGCGTGGCTTTTAAATTACACAAATCCTATGGCAATGCTTACAGGATATATTCAGCGGTATACCGGTGTTAAAATGGTTGGCTTGTGCCACAGTGTGCAAGTATGTTCAGAACATCTTTTTAAAGCGCTTGGCATGGAAGATAAACTCGAAGGAAGAAGAGAGCTTATTGCAGGTATTAACCATATGGCATGGCTTTTAAATATATATGATAAAGACGGAAACGACTTGTATCCTGAAATAAAAAAAAGGGCCTTAGAAAAAAATAATACTGAAAAACATGGTGATATGGTTCGCTACGAATACATTAAGCATTTAGGACACTACTGTACAGAATCAAGTGAACATAATGCTGAGTATAATAACTTTTTTATAAAAGCAAAATATCCTGAACTTATTGAGAAATTTAATATTCCTCTTGATGAATATATTAGTAGGTGTATTAAACAAATTGATGGATGGGAAAAAGAACGTGATGAAATTTTAAAAGATGGAAAAATTACTCACGAAAGGTCTCATGAATATGCTTCTTACATTATGGAAGCAATGATTACAAACAATCCATATAAAATTGGTGGAAATGTAATGAACACTGGTCTTATTACAAATCTTCCAAAAGAAGCATGTGTTGAAGTTCCGTGCTTAGTAGACGGTTCTGGAATTACACCGTGTTACATAGGAGACCTTCCTGTTCAATTAGCTGCCATGAATATGACAAATATTAACCCTCAATTATTAACAATTGAAGCAGCTAGAACAAAAAAACGTGAGCATATTTATCATGCGGCAATGTTAGACCCACACACATCTTCAGAGTTAAGTATTGACGATATTCGCTCAATGTGTGATGAAATGATTGATGCTCACGGCGATTACATGAAAATGTATAAGTAAGTTTTGCAAAATCCCTCAGTTTGGGGGTAAAAAAATAGCACGTAACAGTGCTCGGAGGAAAAAATGAAAAAAATTATTGGAATTATGATGATTGCACTATTGGCAGTAAGTATTGTGTCTTGTGCAAAAGAAGAAACAGCAGTAGCTTCAGGGCCACTAACGGTTGCAATTTGGGATTCAAACCAAGAACCTGGCTTGCGCCAAATTATGGACGATTTTACTGCTGAAACAGGTGTAGAAGTAGTAATTCAAGTTACCCCTTGGGAACAATACTGGACAATGCTTGAAGCAGGTGCAACTGGTGGCTCACTTCCTGACGTATTTTGGATGCACTCAAATGAATTTGCAAAATATGCAGAATATGACATGCTTCTTGATATTACAAAAAACATTGATGACAGTAACTTAGTTGAAATGGATAAATTTCCACAAGATATTGTAGACCTTTACGAATGGGAAGGAAAACAACTTGCTGTTCCTAAAGATATTGATACTATTGCACTTTGGTACAATAAAACAATGTTTGATGAAGCAGGCATTGCATATCCAGACGAAAGCTGGACATGGGACACATTCTATGATGCAGCAGTTGCATTAACAAAAGATGACGGAAGTCAATATGGTTTTTCTTTAAAAACATCAAATGACCAAGCAGGATGGAATAATCCAATTTATTCAATGGGTGGTGAAGTAATTAATGATGCAAAAACAGAATCAGGATTTGATAATCCTAACACTATAAAAGCTCTTGAATTTATGGGAAAAGTTGCACAAAACGTAATGCCTCCATATGATGTTGTAAGTGAAAACAATGAAGAAGCATTATTCTCATCAGGAAAAGTTGCTATGGTAACAATGGGATCATGGATGCTTGCATATCTTTGTAACAATGATTATGTAATTGAACATGGTGATATTGCCGTTCTTCCAAAAGACGCAACAACTGGTAGAAGAGTTTCTATTTACAATGGTTTAGGATGGGCAGCTGCCGCTAATACCGCACGTCCTGATGATGCTTGGGCACTTATTGAATACATGGGTTCAAGAGACGCACAACAAAAACAATCTGACCTTGGTATTGTAATTTCTGCATATGAAGGCACAACAAGTAATTGGGTAAATGCATATCCTAGTTTTAACCTTCAAGCATACCTTGATATGATGGATGATATTGTGTTCCGACCATATTCAAATAATACTGTTGTATGGAACAGCATGACATATGAAAAGCTTATTGATTTGTGGACAGGAGCACGTTCTGCACAAGAAGTAAGCATGGAAATAGATGGCGAAATGAATGACATTTTAGCCGATGAATAAGTAATCGCAGAGCCTATCCATTCTAGTTAATGGGTAGGCTTATTTTCTTAAAGGGGGAATGATAAAATAACTTCCTTGTTATTTTATCATTTGCAGTTTTGAAAAATTTTTTTCAAAACTGCAAGTTCGCGACCTCCATGTCGCGCCGCTAACGCAGTGTTCTTAAAGGGGGAATAATGCAAAAAACTTTAAATTATGCCATGCGTCAAAAAAGAAGTATTTTTTTATGGGGCTGGGCATTTTTGCTACCGACAATTGCGGGATTAATGATACTTAACATAATTCCTATTTTTCAAACAATTTGGCAAACCTTTTTTAAAACGGGCGCTTTTGGAAGAGGAAATGTTTTTATAGGACTTGATAATTATAAAGAAATGTTTGCAGACCCTGATGTTTGGCAAGCACTTTTGAATACTTTTAAATATGCTATAATCGAAGTACCCCTATCAATAGCCTTAGCTCTTATTGTTGCGGTACTCTTAAACAGGCAAATACATGCACGTACCGTGTATAGAACAATTTACTTTTTACCAATGGTTGCCGCTCCTGCTGCAGTTGCAATGGTATGGCGATGGCTTTATAACTCAGAGTTTGGGCTTCTAAACCATCTCTTAAAAAGTATTGGTGCAAATCCTGTTACATGGCTTTCAAATCCTAATACTGCATTTATTTCTGTTGCAATGGTTGGTGTATGGTCCGTTCTTGGGTATAATATGGTTTTATTTTTAGCCGGACTTCAAGAAATACCACAGGACTATTATGAAGCTGCAGAAATTGATGGTGCAAATAAAATTAGTCAATTTTTTAATATAACCATTCCGTTATTATCACCTACAATGTTTTTTGTGACCGTTACAAGGATAATTGCCTCTCTTCAAGTATTTGATTCAATTTATATAATGATGGATAGAACAAATCCTGCTCTTCCTAAAACACAGTCACTTGTATACTTATTTTATAAGTATTCGTTTCAAGAATCAAATAGGGGCTACGGTTCAACAGTTGTGTTGCTTTTACTTGTTGTAATTTTAATTATTACTGTTATTCAACTTCGCCTACAAAAACGATGGGCATCAAATAATTAGGAGGACTTCAATGCAAAAAGAATATTTTAAAAAAACAATAGGAGTTCATATTCTTCTTATTATTGGTGCAGTTTTTATGGTTGTGCCATTTTTATGGATGATTTTAACATCATTTAAATCAATAACTGAATCAACACAAATAGACCCATTTTTAATTTTTCCTACTATTTGGAGAACAGATGCTTTTACTTCTGTTATTCAAAGAATGGACTTTGTTCGTTTATATTGGAATACACTTGTATTAATAGTGCTTAGAATTATATGTGCCCTTGTAACAGCTTCGTTGGCAGGTTATGCACTAGGAAGGTTAAACTTTTTAGGAAAAGGATTAGCGTTTGGCTTGGTATTATTTCAAATGATGATGCCAACACAAATATTTGTTATTCCACAATACTTAATGGTAACATCACTTGGGCTTACAAATACTGCTTTTGCTTTGCTTTTTCCGGGGCTTGTAACAGCATTTGGAACATTCTTATTTAAGCAAGCTTTTTCTTCTTTGCCAAGAGATTTAGAAGAAGCAGCTTTGTTGGATGGTTGTAACATTGGACAAACATTTTTACTTGTTATGGCTCCTCTTATTAAGTCATCTATGGTAGCACTTGGAATTTTTACCGCTTTGTTTGCGTACAAAGAACTTTTATGGCCTCTTGTTGTAAATACAGATCAAGCAACAATTCCATTATCTGCAGCGTTGGCTAAACTTCAAGGACAGTTTGTTGCAAACTACCCTGAACTTATGGCAGCTTCTTTCTTGGCATGTCTTCCAATGATTATTATTTATATAATATTCCAAAGACAGTTTATTGCAGGTATTTCTACATCAGGTGGAAAATTATAGTAAGCAGTAACAATTGTTAAAAAAGCATAAAAAAGTAAACTTTCCATTTTTGGTGAGTTTACTTTTTTTTTTATTTATCGTAAAATACAGGTTATGGAATTTACTCAAGAATTTATTGACGGACTTAGTGTAAACGAAGTCGACATTATGAAAAAAATTGCGGATGATTTATCTATCCGTATGCAACAAGTAAGTGCAGTTATTTCGCTTGTAAACGAAGGCTGTACTATCCCTTTTATTTCACGTTACCGAAAAGAAGCTCACGGCTCATTAGATGAGGTACAGGTGCGTGATTGTGACCACAATTTTAAATCTCTTATGAATCTTGAAACACGAAGGCTTGAAATTGTAAAGGGTATTTTTGGACAAGGACAACTTAACGATTTTTTATATGAAGCAGTTATGAAGGCTAAAACCCTTACAGAACTTGAAGACCTTTGGGCACCCTTTAAAAAGAAAAAGAAAACTCGTGGTATGCTTGCTATAGAAAGAGGCTTAGAAGCATTGGCAGATGCAATGCTTGAACTTGACGATACAGGCGTTGAAAAGAAAGCACCTGAATTTGTTGTTACTGATGCTGAAAAAGAAGAACTCAATGTTCCAACTCCAGAAGATGCAATTGCAGGAGCAAAAGACATTTTGGCAGAACGCATGGCACAAACGGCAGAAAACAGAAGCGACGTAAGAGATTTTTACATTGCTACGGGGCTTATAAAAGTGCAAGGTGTGGGAGACGAAAGTGTTTCAAAAACATCTGTATACCAAATGTACTGGGATTACTCAGAGGCCTTAAATCAAATTAAGCCACACCGAATTCTTGCCGTTAACCGCGGAGAAAGAGAAGGCGTTTTAGATGTAAGTATCGATATTGATATTGAAGGTGCTATCAGTTTATTAAAACGAAAATATACTCTCAATAACAAATATCATGGTGAATCTATTGAAGACGGTTTAGTGCGTCTTTTATCGCCTGCCGTAGTTCGCGAAATCCGCGGTGATAAAAGCGATGAAGCTGACGACCACGGTATTGAAACATTTAGTGAGAACTTAAAAAATCTTTTAATGACTCAACCAATTAAGGGAACTCGTGTACTTGGAGTTGACCCCGGTATTAGAACGGGAACAAAGTGTGCGGCCCTTGACGACACCGGAAAATACCTTGGCTACTTTATGATTTACCAAAACAAGGTAGAAGATTCTATGGCAGCTATTAAAAAAGCCATTAAAGAATATGATGTGCAATTGGTTGCTGTTGGAAACGGTACAGGTACAAAAGAGGTGCAAGAAATTGTTTCAAAAGTAATTTC
>CAYJJW010000071.1:0-10944 GCA_964370555.1 uncultured Treponemataceae bacterium
ATCCTAAAGGTAAATCTGATGGCGAAGTTATGCGCTTTTGCCAAAGTTTTATGACAGAACTTTCAAAACACATTGGCCAATTTACTGACGTTCCTGCAGGGGATATCGGTGTTGGTGGTCGTGAAATTGGATTTATGTACGGACAATACAAACGACTTAAAAACGAGTTTACAGGGGTTTTAACTGGTAAGGGTATTTCTTATGGTGGATCTCTTGCTCGACCTGAAGCAACAGGTTACGGTCTTTGCTACTTTACAGAAAAGATGCTCCAAAATAAAGGAAACTCTTTTAAAGGTAAAACTGTTTCAATTTCAGGTTCTGGAAACGTTGCAATTTACGCAACTGAAAAGGCAACTCAGCTTGGTGCAAAAGTTATAACTGTTTCTGATTCAGGTGGATATATTGTTGATGAAAACGGAATAAACCTCGAAGTTCTTAAAGACATTAAAGAAGTAAAACGACTTCGCTTAACAGAATATGCAAAGGCTGTTCCGAGTGCAAAATACTTCGAAGGTAAAGGCGTTTGGACCGTAAAGGCAGACATTGCTCTTCCTTGCGCAACTCAAAACGAACTAGATCTAGATGATGCAAAAGCACTTGTAGCAAATGGTGTTATAGCTGTTGCAGAAGGTGCTAACATGCCATCTACTCCTGACGCTGTAAATTACTTCTTAGAAAAAGGCGTGCTTTTTGGTCCTGCTAAGGCTGCAAATGCTGGTGGTGTTGCAACATCAGGGCTCGAAATGACACAAAACTCTATGAGAATTTCTTGGCCATTTGAAGAAGTAGACGCAAAACTTCATGAAATTATGGTAAACATTTTTAATAGCTGTGCAAATGCTGCAAAAGAATATGGCCTTGGCGATAACTACGTAGCAGGTGCTAACATTGCAGGGTTTGAAAAAATTGCGGCTGCAATGCAAGCTCATGGGGTAGCATACTAAATAATTAGTAATTTCTAGTTACGAATGGTTAGGGCGTAGATGCACGCTTGAATAATTAATGGAAGAGGCTGTTGTGGAAACACAATGGTCTCTTTTTTTATGTATTTGTCAAAAAATATAAAAAGACAGTCAAATAATAATAAATACAGCTCAAAATTCCTACTGTATAATATAAGAAATTACATTAATTAATAATAAGGATAGTATAGTATGAGTGGTATTGATTTTGCAACAATGCAAACGGCTGCAGGGTTTCCAAGGATAAAGGAAATGAATTCTTCTTTTAATTTTTTAAAAGAAGAAATAGAGTGTCTTAGAACTTTAGCTAAAAGGGTTGCAGAGATTGCAGCACTTCCCATTCAAGTTGAAAAATCAAAGTTGTGGACAGCTCATAATGACTTAAAAACAACCGAACCTCTCGTTTTTATTGATCCTGAAAATGGTTGGAATGAATGCATTCTTGCAGATAGTTTAGTTTGTTCTGATTCTCTTGCAAGAGTGTGGGAAATGTATCTACGCAAGCAAATTATGTGGTTTGAAGAAATGAAAGATGATAGAGTTATTGATACCTTTTTTGATGTTCCATATTCATATACTGATACAGGTTGGGGTGTTCCTATTAATAAACATGGTGGAGAACATGGTGGAGCTTATAAAATTAAAAGTGCTGTAGAAGACTACGAAACTGACTTTGAAAAGCTTCATTATCCAATGCCTGTTATTGATATTGAAGAGTCCGACAGGCTTTTAGAATTGGCTCACACTATTTTTGATGGTATTTTAACTGTTCGCCGTAAGGCTACTTGGTGGTGGACATTAGGAATGACATGGGACTTTATAAGCTTGCGTGGGTTTGATGAGTTCTTATGCGATTTTATAGTAGAAGAAGAATGGATGCATAAGTTTATGAACTTCTTATGTGAAGGTCAATTAAAAATGTTAGACTTTTTAGAAGCAAATAATTATTTACCTTTAAATACAGGGAACACTTATGTTGGATCCGGTGGGTTTGGTTTTACAGATGAACTTCCCTCTCAAAAAGACCATGTTACTACAATGGATATGTGGGGATTTGTTGAAAGCCAAGAAACGTCAAGTGTTAGCCCTGAAATGTATGCAGAGTTTATTCTTCCGTATCATAAGAGAATGGCAGAGCGTTTTGGATTAAATTGCTATGGTTGTTGTGAACCTACAGATCCTCGATGGGAATATGTTAAAACTATACCTCGATTAAGACGGGTTTCATACTCACCATGGGCAAAGTGGGAAACAGCTCCTGAATTGCTAGGTAAGAACTATATTACTTCTTTAAAACCTTCTCCTACACCTCTTGCAACACCAAATATGGATGAAGATGTTGTGCGAGCAGACTTAAAACGTGCGGTACA
The DNA here is from genome assembly GCA_964370555.1 of uncultured Treponemataceae bacterium. Lineage (GTDB taxonomy): Bacteria > Spirochaetota > Spirochaetia > Treponematales > Treponemataceae > CAYJFX01. Next base: position 2,333 of record CAYJJW010000071.1, read on the forward strand.
AAGTACAAAAGATTGTGTCGTTGAAATTATTATGAAAGATAATAATACCCTTGGTGGCGGAATCCATAATGCAAAACGTTGGGTTGAAATAGCAAGAGAGGAAATAGCAAAAAGATAATATCAAAAAAGTTAAAAAAATAGTCAAATTTGTATAAATACAGATGTACTTTCTTGATATATCATAATAGTAACAAAGGATGAGTAAATGGAAAAGCTATTAGAGCTTAAAGGTATTACAAAACGATTTCCCGGTGTTTTAGCCCTCGACAATGTAAATCTTGAACTAAGAAGTGGAGAAGTGCATGTGCTAATGGGTGAAAATGGAGCAGGAAAATCTACCCTCATGAAAGTTATTGATGGGCTTTATACGCCTGAAGAGGGGCAGATGTTTTTGTATGGAGAGGAAACAAGAAATTCATCTCCTTTAGAAGCAATGGAAAAAGGCATAGCAATGATTCATCAAGAATTGAACACCGTTTTAGATATGACCGTTGCTGAAAATACTTTTCTTGGCCGTGAAATAGGAAAGGGAATATTCTTTAGTAGAAAAGAAATGAATAAGCAAACAGAAATAGCTCTTTCTGAGTTAGGGGTAAACATTCCTCCTAACTCAATAATGAGAAATTTATCTGTAGCAAAACGACAAATGGTTGAAATTGCAAAGGCTATTTCGTTAAATGCGAGGATTCTTATTATGGATGAACCAACATCTGCAATTACTGATAAAGAAGTAGATGCTCTTTTTAAAGTAATTGAAATGTTTAAAGCAAAGGGTGTTGGAATCATTTATATTTCTCATAAAATGAACGAAATTTTTAGAATAGCAGATAGAATTACAGTTTTGCGAGACGGAAAAACAGTTGGCACATATAATGCAAGTGATATAGATAACGATAAGCTTATTTCTCTTATGGTTGGACGAGAAATAGCAGATGTTTTTCCTCCAAGAAGTGAACAGCATTTGGGAGAGATTGCATTAGAAGTTAATGATCTAAGTGATGGCCAAAATTTTTCAAATGCGAGTTTTAGTTTAAAAAAAGGTGAAATATTGGGACTTGCCGGTCTTATGGGGGCTGGGAGAAGTGAGCTTGCTGAAACAATATTTGGTATGCGAAAGCATACAAGCGGCAGTATAAAAATTAATGGACAATCTATTACTATTAAACATCCAAAAGATGCGATAGGGGCGGGAGTTGCATTAATTACAGAAGATAGAAAACATACCGGTTTAAATCTAAAAACTTCTGTAAAAAAGGATATGAGTATTGTTAATTTATCAAAGTTTTGTAAATGGGGAACGTTTGTTTCTGATAAAGATGAAAACAAGATAGTAGATGAGTACATAGAGCGTTTAAAGGTTAAGACACCGAGTCGAAATCAGTCAATAAAGAATTTGTCGGGAGGAAATCAGCAAAAAGTTATTATAGCAAGGTGGCTTATTGGTGCTCCAGATGTTTTTATCCTTGATGAACCAACACGAGGCATTGATGTAGGTGCTAAGTATGATATTTATGTGCTTATAAATGAATTGGCAGCATTAGGAAAGGCAGTATTAATGATTTCATCTGAACTTCCTGAAATAATAGGTGTGTGTGACAGAGTTCTGGTTATGCATGAAGGTAAAATTAAAGGTGAACTAAATAAAAACGAAATGACACAACCTGCTATTATGGCATTTGCGTCAGGAATGGAGGGATGATGAAGACAAAAATAAACCCAAAGGAAATACTTGCGCAATATGGCATTTATGTTGTATTTGCAGTGATTTTTATAGCGCTTTCATTTTCAAGTAGAACATTTTTAACAACCGGTAATATGATCAATATTTTACGCCAAACTGCAATTGTTTCAATTATTGCAATTGGCCAAACATATTGTCTTATATCAGGTGGGTTGGATTTATCCTCGGGGTCTGTAATGGCATTTGCAGGTGTTTGTTCAGCTATGTTTGGTAGAGCCGACGATACCAATATGTTTTTGGCTATTACTGTTGCTCTCGGTGTTGGTGCAATGTGTGGTTTTGTAAACGGTATTGTAATTGCTAAAGGAAAAGTACCTGCTTTTATTGCAACTCTTGGAATGCAACTGGCTGCCCGTGGTTTAGCTCTCTTGGTTACAAATGCAACACCTGTTTTTAATCTTTCAGATGAATACATCTTTTTAGGTGGTGGAAGGGTTTTTGGTATTCCTATGATTATTATTGTAATGATAGTTGTACTAGGGATAGCTTCTGTAATATTAAACAGAACAAAATTTGGTCGTCATATTTATGCAGTTGGGGGAAATGAAATTTCAGCTCACGTGTCTGGTATAAAAGTTGATACTGTTAAGTTACAAGTATATGTAGTAAACGGAATATTAACTGGTTTAGCAGGATTTTTACTTGCAGGTCGTTTACAATCGGGAACACCAACTATGGCTGAAGGTTATGAACTGGATGCAATTGCAGGGGCCGTTATTGGGGGTGTAAGTACCTCTGGCGGTGTAGGGCGAATTTATGGTGCAATTATTGGTTCTATTTTGCTTTCAATGATAGGGAATGGGCTTGATTTATTAAATGTATCAGCTTATTACCAAATGATTATTAATGGTGCTATAGTTGTATCGGCAGTATTGTTTGATGTAAAAACAAAAAAATCATAATGAAATTATTTGTTCGTAGGAGCATTTAATAATAAAAAATGGAGGAATTTATGAAAAAAATTCAAGTTGTTTTAATGGTTGTGTGTATGATGTTCACACTATTTTCATGTGCTAAAGCTGAAGAAGATGATGGCACAATTACTGTTGGTGTTTCTTTTCAAGGACTTTCAGATGAGTACATTGTTCGTCTTTCAGAAGCTTTCAAAACAAGAGCTGCAGAGCTCGATGTTAAGCTTTTAATTGGTGATGGTCAAATGAATGCAGAAGAACAAGTTGGGCAAGTAGAAAACTTTATTGCACAACAAGTAGATGCAATTGTATTAAATCCAATATCAATGAACGGTTGTGCACCTGCAGTTTCTGCTGCTAATGAAGCAGGTATTCCTATTATAACTCTTATTTCTATAACTTCAAATCAAGATGATGCAGATGCATATGTTGGTTCAAATGCAAAAGAATCAGGTCTTTTAGAAGGCGAAATGATGGTTGAAGATTTAGGCGGAAAAGGAAACATTGTTGTAATGTTTGGTCAAATGGGACACGATGCTCAAATAGGTAGATATGAAGGTCTTCTTGAAGCAATGGAAGGAACCGATATTCAAATTGTTGCAGAACAAACAGGTAACTGGTCTCGTGAAGAAGGACTATCATTGATGGAAAACTGGTTAAACTCAGGTATGCAAATTGATGCAGTAGTTGCACAAAACGATGCGATGGCACTTGGTGCAATGAGTGCAATTGCAGATAAAGGTTTAACAGGACAAATCAAAGTTTACGGTATTGATGCTCAAGGTGAAGCTCTTAATGCAGTAGAAGAAGGTACTATGAATGGTACAGTATTTCAAAATGCAGAACAACAAGGTTCTCAATGTGTTGATGTAGCTCTTGCTGCAGCAAAAGGAGAAACACTTGATAAAAATTATTACATTCCTTATGAAGCAGTTAGAGCAGCTGATGTTCCAAACTACCGATAAAAAAGTTTTGTAATTTTGTTTCAAATATAAAGATTCCGTGATTTTTATAATTGCGGAGTCTTTATTTTTTTTATATAGTAGAAGTATGCATAAAAAAAAATCACGATTACATAGAAACAGCATTGGACAAAAACTTTTTTTGTATACAATTTGTATCATCTTATTGCCAACAGTAATCTTGTCATTTATAATTCAGCTTTCATATCAAAATAGTGTTATGGATTTAGCACGAGATAATGTTGCAAGGTCTGTAGAATTAATAAATTACAATATTACGAATCAATTTGAAGAGTATAGGAATCTTGCCTATTTTGTATCAAAGGATAAACAGTTTCGCGAAATAGGAAACATTGCAGATGTTGACTTGTTTTTTCAAAATGAAGAGGGAGTAAAGAGAATACAAGATTTATTATATTTTCACAAAAACACAGTGTCTGATGTTCATGAAATTACCGTTATGTATGACAACGGAGTAATGATATCAAGTAACAGAGATTTTGTAGAAATTCAAGATCCTATTCAACAAACTTGGTATGCTGAATCAAAAGAAAATCCTTCTGTGACATATGTATGGACATATGACCCAATGGAGCCTATCTATTTTGGAATTGACCCAATAAATGTATCGTTAATTTCGGTATGTGCAAGTATATTTGATTTAGAAGGCGATTTTGTTGGTGTAATAAATGTAAGTATGTATAATAATGTAATAAGTCGATCTTTGGCAAATATTTTAAATAGTGATGGCTCATATGTGTATATAGTAGATAGTCAAGAAAAAGTAGTATATTCGCCCGTTGTACAAACAGTTTTAGATATTCATAACCCTTCTCAATATGTGTCTGTTACAAGATATAATGAAGAAAATAGCTGGGAGGTAGTGGGGGTTGTTCCTGTAACTGAGTATCTTGAACAAATTGATTTTTTAAGTAGAGTACTTTTAGTTTCTATGTTTTGTATTGCAGTTATTATGATTATATTATCAGTAAATATGAGGAGATCTGTAGTAAGGCCAATAGCAAATTTGAGAACTTTGATGGATAAAGCATCTCATGGGGATTTGTCGGTTCGTTTTTTGGAAAGTAAACTTGAAGAAATACGAGAACTTGGAGAAAATTTTAATGTAATGATTGAAAAGCTTGATTTGTTAATAAAACAGGTGTACGAAGTGCAAAGAGGTAAGCGTAAGGCAGAAATTCTTGCCTTGCAAGCAAATATTAAACCTCATTTTCTGTATAACACATTAGATACTATCCATTGGATGGCTCTCAATTATAAGGCTACCGATATTATGGAAACAGTAGATATGCTCGCAACACTTTTTAGAATTTCACTGTCAAAAGGTAGTGAAACAATTGAAGTGAGTCAAGAACTTACTCATGTAACAAGTTATTTGCATATTCAAAAAGTACGCTATGAGGATATGATAGATTACTCTATAAATGTCTCTCCTGAATGTAAAGATTTTTATGTACAAAAGCTTATTTTACAACCTTTGGTTGAAAATGCAATTTATCATGGAATAAAGGAAAGTAAGCGAAAAGGGAAAATTTCTATAGATATTTGGAAAGAAGAAAATGTGTTATATCTTTGTGTAAAAGATAATGGAATGGGAATACCTGAAAAACGCTTGCAGCGAGTTAGAGAGTCGCTTGAAAATTTTAAGCCCGAAAAAGATGGGGCGTATGGAATTGTAAATGTTCATCAACGTATTTCGTTGAGTTACGGAAGCGAGTATGGCGTTATAATAGACTCGGTAGAAGGAATGGGGACAACTTCTACTATTTGCCATCCTATATTATTGGAGGAAATGGATGATAAAAGTATTGATAGCTGACGATGAACCAAAGATACGCAAAGGAATAGCATCTGTAATAGATTGGGAAAGTTTGGGAATGGAAATTTGTGCCTTTGCAGAAGATGGCGAGGATGCTTTGGAAAAAGCAAAAATAGAAAATCCAGATGTGTGCCTTGTAGATATTTGCATGCCCCGTTTAAGTGGGTTAGACTTTATTAATGCAATAAAAGAAGTTCGTTCAGATATTATTTGTGTTGTAATAACGGGGTATGATGATTTTAAATATGCAAAGAAAGCAGTTTCTGTAGGCGTATATGAATATATATTAAAACCTGTCCGTGAAAAAGAATTAACCGAAATTTTATTACAAATTTCTAAAGAAATAAATATATGTAAGGAGGCTTCTGAAAAAAATCTAATAGAAAAAGAAATTTTAGAAACAAATATAAATATATTGAAAGATCATTTTTTACTTGAGGTAATAGAATTTAAATTAACAGATGATATCATAAAACGACAATCTGATTTTTATGGAATCCATTTTGATGCCCCTATAGGAGTTTTGCGTGTAAAGTCTCTGCAAACTGAAGAATTCGGGAAATGGGACGAAGGTCAGTTGAATTTTACCATTACAAATTTGCTGCATGAGATTTCAGATGAAATAGGACAAGCTGTTTCAGTGAGGAATATGTATGGCCAACTCTGTGCGATGATTAATATAAAAGTATTAACTATGTGGGATGGATTTGAGAATCGCTTAAAAGACATTATTTTGAAGTATACTTCTATTGATGTTGAAATAAAAAAAGAAATTGTTGACGACTACCATGGAGTAATACGAGTTTTTACTGAATGGGAAAAAGAAGAGGGAGAAAGCCTTTCTTCATTGATTAGGGGAGTAAAAAACAGCATAGAAAAAAATGCTTTTAATCCTCTTTTTTCTGTACAAGAGCTTGCTAGAGCATTTAATGTAAATGCAAGCCATCTAAGTAGGCAATTTAAACAGGAAATGGGAATAAATAATATCGAGTACATTACAAAGGTTAGAATGACAAAAGCCGTAAAATTATTAGAAAGTACTGATTTTAAGGTGTATGAGATTGCCGATAAAGTTGGATATACTTCCCAGCATTATTTTTGTGTTGCATTTAAAAATTATTTTGGGGTATCGCCTTCTGATTACCGGTTTATTTTATTGTCGTAATAAAGTGATATGCAAACCATTATGTTAATGATGGCGTTTTTTGCCTCGCCGATCTGGTCGTCCAATCGTTGCATAGTATTGTTGTTTTGCAGCGTACATATTTTGGTCGGCTTCTTCCATTTTTTCTTCTAGGTCGTCAGAAGAAAGACTAATTGCTATTCCGTATGAAACAACTAAGTTTTTTTGCTTTTCAAGTAATGCTGAAAGTGTTTCAATTTTTTTGTTAAATATTTTTTCACTTGATGAATTATCTAAAACAATAAACTCATCCCCTCCTATTCTAAAAACGCTATCAGGGAAAATTTTTCGAAGCAATGATGCACAGGTTGTAATAAGTGTGTCTCCAAAACTATGTCCTAAAACATCATTTGCTTGTTTAAGTCCATTTATATCAACATATGCTATTCCAACAAAGCCAGGGTGAGATGCCAGTAATTCCTCAACTGCCAACGAATAACTGTATCTGTTTCGTATTCCTGTAAGTTCATCAAAAAGGCTTAATTTCTTAAACTTGCTAAGTAAAAAGTGCCTGCAGTTATTTTTATCATTATGCCCGGTCGCCAAATCATATACAAAGGCCTCACAGCTTCCGTAGCCACAACAAAAGCAGTTAATGCTTCTATCTTCTTGGGTATATTTTCCAAGTGAGATGTATGCGCTTTCCATATCAACATCTTTCTCTTTTTTATAGTCAAAGCTTTTGTCAGAATATAAGCGTATAAAATCTTCTAACTTTAAGGTTTTGTCAAAGTGTGATAATAATTTTTTTGAGTTTGATTTTGAGAGTTTTGACTTTCTTTCATTTGTAATGTAGTCAATTTCATTTATTCGAGCAGTTTTAGAGGTTCCTGTTCCTAAGTTACACCCCTGTTCACAGTTTAAGGCATCAACAATAACAGGAACTGGTTTGTTTTCTTTTAAATCTTTTTCATATTCAGAAAGATAGGATTTTATGTTGTGAATACCTTCAATTTCCTTTATCCATAATTCCTCTCTTAAGTGGTATTTAATGTTTTCGCTTAAGCCCCCTGGACGAGGAAAGGAGAAACCAAGAGATCCTTCAATGCTATCAAATCCAATACTGTCGTAGGTTGAAATATCAATATTTGCATTATTAATATGATTCAAAAATTTTTCAAAGGTAACATTGTAGGTAAGTGCATCATGATTGTTTTCTTCGGTACATTCCCTCTTTTTACCCACACATGGAGACAAAAAAGCAATTTTATCGGTAATGCCGAGATATTTTTTTATGTATGTTGCAAGGCATATTACAGGGCTTTGTATGGGCGATAATTTTTCGATAAGGGTTGGCTGATATTTTTCAATGTAACTTACTACTACCGGGCAGGGTTGGGCTATTATATTTGTTATCTTTTTTTCTTTGATGGATTTTACATGTCCCCATGTGCAAATGTCTGCTCCTAAGGACACGTCATAAATGTTATTTACGCCAATTGATTTTAGGTAACTGAAAATTTTACCCATTTCATGAATGTTAAACTGAGCTGCAGGTGCAACAACAACTGATATATTTTGATTATTTTCTAGGTCTTCGAAAAAAAACTCGGTATCGTCAATGTAGTCTCTAGCTTCATGATCGCATATTGAAACGCATTCGCCACAAGAAATACAAAAACCATCTTTAATAAAGACTTTCCCATCATCGGCTTCAAAGTATGCTTCGTTTGCAGAAGTGGGGCATTTAAAGATACATTTGTTGCATCCAAAACACGAGGCATTTTTTGTAAATACAAAACTTGTTTTATCCATAGAGAACTCCAAAAGGAATTTAATATGTTAAGCCACAAAAAGTGAAGTATATAAAATTATACATTATACATAGAATAATAACAAGGTCGAGTACTGCAAATTAAGACTTTTTCTGTTTCTCTTCATCTTCTACTTGACAAAGAGTGCTAAAATGTATATAATAATTTTACTATCAATTTGGAGCGGTGTCCGAGCGGTTTAAGGAGGCGGTCTTGAAAAC
>CAYJJW010000072.1:0-10902 GCA_964370555.1 uncultured Treponemataceae bacterium
CAGAAATTCGTTTTTTTAATAATTTTTATGAACTGGTAGAGTCCTTTAAAATGGGGTTCATTGACAATGTGTTATTTAGTGATGCAGGAGCTGAGTATATTGAAAGAGATTTAACAACATTTGAACATTCGATATCTCCTACCGGTCTTACAATACCGTTTAGGTTTTTTATTTCAAATGACCTACAAAGCGACTATGTACCTATATTTAATGTACTTTTCGCACACTTAGAAAATGAAAAATTAGAGAATATTGTTTTAAATCAATATGCTAACTTTTTACCTTCTTATAGTTTATCAGATTTTTTTATGGATTATAGGATACTAGTAGTATTTGGCCTTATTTTGCTGTTAGCTTTTTTCTTTGGAAGCATTGTGTATCTTCAAAATGATAAACGAAAGGCTGTTCTAAAATCCTTATATCATGATAGTACCACAGGTTTATTATCGAGCACACGCTTTACTGAACTGGCCAGTGAAATATTAAAAAAGGCAAAAGATGATGAATATGAAATGATTTCTTTTGAAATTGATTCATTTTCTATGATTAATGCTGCCTATGGTCTTGAAGATGCTAATTTAATTATAAAGGGCATTGCCAATTCTTTAACCAATGCTTTAAAAGAAACGGGAGCATTGATTTGCAGAGAATCTAATGATGTCTTTTATCTTTTTAGACGTACAAATGCAGGAGGAAAAATACAAAGCATAATAGGAAAACATGTTGTTCCCGCCATTAAATCAGTTTTGGGAAAAAACTATAACATAAGTATGTCTATTGGGGTACACCTAATAACCGATACAACACAGCCCATAGCGCTCATTATGAACTACTCTTTTTTATCTCGAATGCAAGCAAGGAATACCCATGGCATTGTATATAATATCTTTAGTACAGACATGAAAAAAGGCTACGACTTACAATATATGGTAGTAAATAAAATGAATCAGGCAATTTGTGAAAAAGAGTTTAAAATTGTATATCAGCCAAAGGTGTGCCTAAATTCTCTCACCATTAAGGGAGCAGAAGCCCTTGTTCGCTGGGAACCCAGTGATGGTGCAACTATTTTCCCGGGTGATTTTATTCCTCTTTTTGAATCTAATGGATTTATTGCAAAACTTGACCTGTACGTATTTGAAGCTGTTTGTGAATTTATTCAAAACAATCGTGAGAACATAGATATTCCCACAATTTCTGTAAATGTTTCAGCCTTATCATTTGAAAAGGATAGCCTTGTAGACAGTCTTGTTTGCATTGCAAAGCGTCATAATGTTAAACCTAAAGAAATAGAGTTAGAATTAACAGAAAGTGCTATTACGTATTCAGATGAGGTTATAACAAAACGCACAAAGCAGCTAAAAAAAGCAGGGTTCTCTGTTTCGCTTGATGACTTTGGAACAGGAGTTTCAAATTTGGGTCGTCTCTCAATTATAAATCTTGATACCATTAAACTAGATAAAGTTTTTGTTGACCACATTGAAGACAGTGAAAATGGTTCTACTGTATTACAAAACATAATTACTATGATTCAAAACCTTCACATGCAAGTAGTTGCAGAAGGTGTAGAAAATGCAGAACAAGCATTGTGGCTTAAAGATTTGGGCTGTGACACAGTTCAAGGATATTTTTTTGAAAAACCCCTACAAGAAAGTGATTTTCAAACTAAGCTTATGGAAGGCCAACGATATGTAATTGAAGTGGAATAATGCAGTTTGGAGGGTTAAGCATGTTCTTAACCTTCCAGCAATGTAATAATCTATTGCCTGTACGATGTAGGGCTAACTCCAAAAAACTTCTTAAACTGTATAGAAAAATATGAGGCATTGTTAATACCAACAACATCAGATATTTCACTAATATTTAGATTACTTTGTTGCAAAAGCTTTTTAGCCCTATTCATTCGAACTTCCGTTATATACTCCGTAACAGTTTTTCCCGTCTCTTTTTTAAACAACCTAGAAAAATATTCCTCACTTAGATAAGCTTGGCTTGCAAGTTCTGATAATGTTATTTGTTTACCATAGTTTATAATTATATATTGCCTTGCTTTAGCAATTGGATTACTTGAATTATATTCAGCCACATTATTGAAATAGGTTTCAATGTACTGCTTTATCTCATAAATATTATTTGCTCCAAAAAGTGTAGCCATATGATTTGAAAAAGTAATTTTAGAACTCGAACTATCTTCTGTCGATTCAATTATGTCGAGCACCGTTTTTTTTAGTAAATAAGAGTCTAAAATTTTATTTTTATAAAAGAAATCACATAAATCTAGTATTTGATTTTTTGTAGGAATATATGCGCTTTTTTTGAAATCTGATATTATTAAATCCTTTTGTTCTAGAATTTTATTTTTAACTTCTTTTCGACCTGAGCTAAGTGTTGAATTTAAGTCGTAGCAATCAATAGATGTTCCTTCTGTAAACCCAAAAAAAAGTTTTTCCCACTCTTCAATTGCAATATCTATACCTTTTCGCAATTCCATTAAATTATCATGATATTGGCTTATACCAATATTTGTTACTTCTCCAAGATTTGAAATAACAATCTTTTTCGCAATTTCTATTTGCTGTGTATAACTTTTATTATTGTCATTAAAATTAGCTACAAAAACTATTAAGTGAATTCCATCATAAAACTGAGTAGATTTTTTAAAGCTCATATGTAACATTTTTTGTAGACGGGAGTTTATAGATGAGTTCTGAAATGCTAGCACAAAATAAGCAGAATTTATTAAAGGAATTTTTTGAAGATTAAATATTTCTTCTAGTTCTTCAATAGTATTTGTATCAGCCCAAATCATTTTTTGTAAAAAAAGCTCATCCTTGATTTTTTCATCATTTGATTGATCTACAATTTTATTCATCAAAGCAATGATAACTTCCTGATTCAGCTCATTCTTTATTAAGTACTCAAAAACTTCAAATTTAATAGCCTTTCGTGCAAGGTTAAAATCATCGTGACATGTTAATATGACAATTTTTATGTCAGAATTTTTTTTTCGGATTCTTTCAATTAAATCCATACCATCTAAATGAGGCATCGTAATATCTGTAAATAGAATATCAAAGGTTTTTGATTCAAGTAAGTTCCATGCTTCTTCACCATTACTTGCTTGTGAAATATTCAGATTTTCAATATTACATGCCTTTAAACACATTACAAGCCATTCACAAATTAAAGGCTCATCATCTACTACTAAAACCTGTATCATTGACAAACCTCCTTTACCAAAAGATTTAAAATGGTTTCAACACCCTCCCCCTTCTCACTTATCATTGTAATATCACAATCGCTTCCGTACAACAACTTTATACGTTCTCGAACATTTAACAGCCCTATATGATTAGAAAATTTACTTTTATTGTTTTTTTTATTCCAAATAGTATTCAATTCTTGATCAGACATACCTTTCCCATCATCTGAAATTCTAACTATCAGCTTTTCTCCAATATTCATAAATTCAATATGTATAAGCAATTGTGTATGCTTTTCTCCTATACCATGAAATATAGAATTTTCAACAATAGGCTGTAACAATAACCTTGGTATTAAAGTGTTTTTAATATTATTATCTACAGAAATCGAAATAATTATGTTATGTCTCCCATACCTATTCTGCATCAGTGAAACATAGCTTCTTAAATAACTTATTTCATCCTCTATTCGTATCCACTCATTATGAATATTTATTGGATTTTTTAATATTTTAACAAGATTAGAAAGCATTGAACCGGCTTCATCAGTTTTATTCATATCGATTAAGCATTTAATTGAAAATAAAGTATTATGTAGAAAATGAGGATTAATTTGAGCTTGAAGAAAACTTAACTCTTTTCGCCTTTTCTCGGATTCATAATTTTTTATATCAGTTATAAGCTGTTTGATTCTATCAATATAATTGTTATAGGCAATGCTTAATGTATGGATTTCTCTATAGTCATATTTTTCATCAATTGGATTAATAGTTTCTATATCACTTGCTGATAGTTGGTCGGTAATAGAAATAATTGGCTTTGATATTTTTTTTGACATGTAATATGAAAGCACAATAAGTAGTATTATCCAAATTACTGTTACACAGATGATTATCAAAATAATATCATCTGTATCTCTAAGTATAGAGCTCATTTCTTTTTCTTCTACAATGGTAAATTCTGTTAAATCGTTATACACATTTGAAAAAAGAACCGTACTGGTATTTTTTTTATAAAAAACACTTGAATTTTTGTCAAATTGGGTCCAAAAATATGGCATATAATATGATTGTAATCCAAGTTGACCCGGCTTTGGATGGCTAATAACTTTCCCAGAGGAATCAAGCATATAAACAACCGAACCATCACTAAGTAAGGAACTATAAATTTCTTCCATAAAATTGCTGGAAACTGAAACAATTATAACACCTCTATATTCACCATCAACGACAATTGTTTTTACATAACAGAGTCGCATAAGAGCTTCAGAATTATCTAAATCATAAATCGAAGTCCAAAAAGACATTTGAGGTGATGTAATATTTTGAATGTACCAATAAGACTTTTTTATTTGCTCTACAGTTGCAGCACCAGTATTATTGCTTATAACAACTCCATTTTCAAGCAAAATCATTGCCTGCGGAATCATTCCTAATTGTAATAGCATCTCAGAACTTTCGGAAATGATATTAGATAACAATGGTTTGGTTTCTAATATCATTTCAGAAGAATCACTGAAAGTCGATTCTACCCTATCATACATAACCCCGGCAAAGTATTCCATCGTAGTTACTAAATATTCATATCTGCTTTGTATTTGAGTGAGTATTGCAACCCTATCTTCTTTTACTACTGTAACAAAACTCTGAATAAGGAGAGCAATAGTAATAAGAATTATCACTAAGCCTCCGAACATGTTGAGCAAGGATATGTTATAAAAAAACATTTTTTGAATAGTATTCTGTTTATAATGTTTCAAAAAGTCAACTCTCAATTCTACAGATATTTATCAACTATTATACATTGCTTTTTTTTCAAAAGCAAGCAAAATAAAGAACTTACCCAACCTCATTTTTATCATACATAGATATAATAAACGGATGATTTTCATCAAACTCTGTTAAAGGCTTTGGATTTATAACCTTACCGATGGGCCGTGTATTTTCTCCAGTGATACCTGTAAATTTATCCCCTATATCTTTTCTACATATTTCTATCTTTGACATAATATTGGCTGCAATTCCGGGCTCTTTGTCATATAAGTTAATACTTTCTGAAGGATCATTGCGCAAATTATAAAGCTCAAATACCGGTATACTCTCATCAATAACAGGTTGTGGAATAACTGCAGTATCTTTTTCTGTTTCTTCACTCACTCGTGATACCTTTGGTTTAGCAACATGTAGTTTCCAATCACCAACACGTGCCGCTTCAAGGGTATTACAAAGATAATAAAAGAAATCTTCTCTCTTTGCAGTTGTTTCTTTACCAAGTAATAAATCAGATAAATCGATACCATCAATTACACGATCAGTAGGTATTTGTGCCCCTGCAATCTTTGCTAGCGAAGGATATAAGTCAAGAGCACTTATTAATTCATTAGATACTCCGGGTTCAATATGATTTTTCCAGTGTACAATAAAAGGAACTCTTAATCCACCTTCCCATGTTTCTCTCTTTCCGCCACGCAAAACACCATTACTTTCTCCAAAGTCATTTCTAGACCCATTGTCAGATGTAAAAATAATAATTGTATTATCATAGACGCCATACTTTTTCAAAGCATCGACTATTGCACCTGTAGACCAATCTATTGCCATAACACATGCCCCGTAATCTCCATTCCTTGACTTGTTAACAAAAGCTTCTGAAGCATACAACGGAAGGTGAACATGTAAATGAGCTAAATATAAAAAGAAAGGTGAATCTGCATTTTCTTTTATAAATTCAACACTTTTTTCTGTATAGCGTTCAGTCAATGAACATTGATCAGGTTGTTGTTGTATAACTTCTGTACCATGTACTAAGGGCAGTGGCGGAAAACGTTTATTTTTTTCGCTTATCCCCATGTCATTGCTAAACGGAATACCATAATAATCATCAAATCCATGACTTGTTGGCAAAAATTCTTCTTGATCTCCACAATGCCATTTTCCAACATGCATCGTTTTATAACCTGCTTGTTTTAAGAGTGTTGCAAGTGTTATTTCATCTTGGTGCAATCCAAGCTCATCACCGGGAAACAATACTATTTCACCATTAAAAGAACCAAAACCTATCCTAGGCGGATAACACCCTGTCATCATTGCACCTCGTGATGGGCTACATATAGGAGAAGCCATATAGAAGTCTGTAAAACGCAACCCCTCTTCAGATAGCTTATCTAGATATGGAGTATCATTTTTTTTTGACCCATAACAAGCTAAGTCACCATATCCAAGGTCATCACAATTTATTAATACTATATTTGGTTTCATTTTTACCACCATTTAATTAAGTCTGTTATTTTATTCCGTAGATTTACAAAATCTTGATCGGACACTCTGCGTGGAAAAGGCAATTTATTGATAACTCTTTCTTTAATAGTTGTAGGCTTATTTGTTAAAACAAGAATGTTCTCGCTCAAATAAACAGCTTCTTCAATGTTATGAGTTATAAAAATTACTGTTGTTCCCGTTAATTTCCAAAGTTTGAGTAGTTCATCTTCTAATTTAAAACGTAATTCTATATCAAGTTGCCCATAGGGTTCATCCATAAGTAGTAATTCAGGTTTAGTTGCGAATGCTCGCGCTATAACAACTCTTTGAATCATACTAGCAGATATCTCATTAGGATAATAGCTTCGATACTCAGATAAACCTACAATTTCAAGAACTTCATCTACAGCTTTTTGCTTTTCTTCCCCTTTAATGCCTTTTATTTCCAAACCAAAGGCAACATTTTCTTCTACAGTTAGCCATTCCATAGTAGACTGTTCTTGGAAAATATATGCAACATTATGTTTTTCTAAATCCACAGGCTCACCATTCACAAAAATACTGCCAGAGGTTGGTTCATATAATTTTGTTACACTATTTAAAAAAGTTGTTTTTCCACATCCTGTAGGGCCAACAACACAAAGAAATTCTGATTCATGAACATCAAATGAAATATCATCTAGAACTAATAAGTCTCCAAATTTTTTTGTTAGATTTTTTACTCTAACTTTTATATTTCCCTTACTCATTATCCCCTCCTATCGTGCTTTATCCATCTGCATTGTTATTTCATCACGTAATTCTAAAAACTCTCTTGAAGTATAATCACGAGGGCGTGGAAGATTAATAAGATATTCTTTTTGAATTTGAGAGGGAATATTACTCATTAAAATTATTCTATCTGCAACATACAATGCTTCTTCAATGTTATTAGTAACAAAAACAATGGTTCTTTTTTCCTTTTCCCATATTTTCATTATTTCTTCTTGCATAAGATATCTTGTCTGTGCATCAAGTGCACTAAATGGCTCATCCATAAACAAAATTTCAGGTTCATTACAGTATGCTCTCGCTATTCCAACACGCTGTTTCATTCCTCCTGATAATTTATTTGGGAAAGCCTTTTCAAATCCGGTTAACCCAACTAAATCAATATAGTATTGTGTTCGTCGATTACGCTCTTCCTTTTCGACCCCACGTACTTTTGGGCCATATCCTACATTTTGTTCAACTGTTAACCAGGGATAAAGAGAAATCGATTGAAACACAACACCTCTATCTGCCCCCGGCTGAGTAATTCTTTTATCATTAATAAAGGAGCCTCCAGTACTTGGCTCTTCTAAACCTGATAATAGATTGAGCAAGGTTGTTTTACCACATTGACCAGGACCAAATAGTACCAAAAATTCATTTTCGTGAACAGACAGTGTTATATCTTTAATTACTTCTGTTGTTCCTCTATCAGTTATAAATGTTTTAGAAATATTCTCGCATTTTAAAACATCTTTTATATTTCTCTCTTGTTCCATAAGCAGAATATATCCTCCATCTTTCTCATAATTATTGCTAAAATAAAACCTACAATACCTATAGCTACAATACCTACTAGACTTTGTGTTACGTCATTTGTATCCATACTGGAAATTATTATCCAACCAACACCTTCACTTGAGCGAATCATTTCTGCTGCAACAACTGTAGCCCAAGATCCTGCTAATCCTACTTGAAGCCCTGCAAAAATATTTGGAACAGAAGATGGAAGTGCAACATTCATAAAAATTTGTCTATCTGAAGCACCTAACATTTTACTGCACTTAATAAGAATTGGATCAACAGATGTTGCGCCTGCATATGCATTTTGAATTACAGGCATTATTGCTGCTAAGAATATTAAAAACCACTTTGAACCTTCAGCTATTCCAAACCATACAATTGCAATGGGTATCCAAGCAATAGGTGGAATTGGACGAAATATTTCAAATATAGGTCGTACAAAATCGTTTACTTTTGGATACCAACCCATTAGGATTCCAATAATGATACCTGCCAAAGAGCCAACAATGTATGCTGGTAAAACACGCATGAGACTGTATCCAATATGTGATAACATAACATGCTTTCCAATAGGCTCTACAAAACTTCGAAAAAAACCTTCTAAGACTACAAAAGGGCCAGGCATAATTACTTTCAAAGAAGAACCAGCAACCCCAAAATACCATATAAGTAAAAAGGCAAAAATTGAAACAGTTGGATAAAAGATAACACTACCATATTTTAATAGAATTTTACGCATTTGAATTTCTCCCTTTAATCACTTTTCTTTCAATTGCGGTTAAAACACCAGTTAATATAGCTCCACAAATTCCAATTGAAATCATCCCAACGATAATAATATCGGTTCGGTAAATTCCTCTTGATTGTTGAATCATAAAGCCTAATCCCTTTGTAGAACCCAATAATTCTGCTGCTACAATTGAAACCCATGCAGATCCAAGAGCTATCCTAATTCCTGTCATAATGTACGGTAGTGCTGTCGGTATTGCAACTTTAAATAGCATTTGACGTCGTTTACTGCCAAATGTTCTAGCAACCCATAGGTGTACTTCTTTTGTTTGCTTTATACCTGTATATGAATTGAGAACACAAGGCACAACTGCAGAAAAGAAGACCACCGCAGCTTTAGACTCAATCCCGATTCCTAAAATAACAATCATTAATGGAATCCAAGCGACACCGGGAATCGGTTTTACAAGGTCAAAAATAGGCCTTACAAATCTATCAATATATTTATTCCAAGCCATTAGAATACCCAAAGGAATTCCAATAATAATAGCTACAATATAACCTGTTAATGCTATTTGAAGACTTGCCATTGTGTGCTTAATTAGCGTTCCCCCATCAGGATTAGGGTTAGTAAACTTATCAATAAAGGTAGTAAAAACTTTTATTGGGTCAGGCAATGTTTTTTGTGGCACTAGGCGCAAAACGGATGTACATAAAAACCATACCAATAAAAGTAAAAGAACAGATGATATAGAAATCCATATGTTTCTCTTGTTTTTTTGATTTGTCATAAGGGTTCCTTTTTCAGGCACAAAAAGAATTTATGCCTGAAGTAATAAACTATAATTTATACTAGATTATTTTATTTGCTCTTGAAAATTTCAAGTTCTACACCCCATATTTCTTCTAAAAGATCAGGATATTGTGCTGTATAAATATTTTCTTCCAATTCGGGCTCAATTTTACCATCTTCAACATAGAAACCTCCCATACCAATCATGGTTGATCCATATTTATAGTCAGGTGCTGTAATAGTTTTGAATCCAATATAATCTTTATCTCGAACTTCGCCTCTCATCATTTCTTCTGAGTAGTCTTTTCCGTTATCATTATAAAATGCCATTCCTTCAGATTGAACTAAATTATCATCATCAAAAAATGCATCTACTACTTTATATGTAACTTCTAAGAATTTTTTTACATCATCGCGATGTTCATCAACAAAAACTTTTCTTCCTAAAAAACCATCACTAATCGACATACCACCGGAAACAGCAGTTAGATCCGCAACTTCAATAAAACCTGCATCCTCTAATTCATAATTATATGGAGGTCCTCCACAAGCAATAGCATCGCCTTCTCCGGCTTTAAATGCTTGTACTGCAGGCCCACGATCCATATTCAGCATTTGTACATCATTGCCGGTTAAGCCGAAACCTTGAACCCATGAAGTAACATTAAACTGATCAGATGAGCCAAGTGCTCCAAGGATTGTTAAGCCTTTTACAGTTTCAGCACTTCCGTATACTTCAGGATTACCTTCAAATTCACCTTGCACACTTAACACTGGACTGCCTTCACGAACATAAACTCCGAGACCATCAACGCTCTTTACCATGTCTCCTAACCAATAACATTCACCTGAGGCTAATGCAAAAACAGAAGCCATACCACTAGCAGCTATATCAACTTGTTCTGCAGATAATGCTTCATTAATAGGTGCTCCTGTAGGAAATAAAATTAATTCTACATTTAAACCTGCTTCTTCATATAACCCATTGCTAAGAGCATATTGAACAGGCAAGCCAATGTGATTTGGCATTGTGCCAACCCTAATAACTTCACCACCTGATGATTTTGAACCGGAACTATTAGATGTACCGGAACCATTGTTTTTACTGCATCCAATGATTAGAGCTATCATAAAAATAGCCACAACAATCGATGTAGTTCTAAACGCCTTTCGCTTCATAATAAGCCTCCTTAATATCTTATTCTTAATAGTATTTTAGAAGTTTATCATGAAAAATCAGAATTGTTAATAAAGGATTTTGACTAGTATATATAATATTTTGATATTTTTTCTTAGCCTTCCAACAATTCAATAATCTCAATATACCCTGCACTGTGTGCCCAATCAAGGGCTGTTTCACCTTTATTAT
>CAYJJW010000073.1:0-10899 GCA_964370555.1 uncultured Treponemataceae bacterium
CAATAGCAAAATTAACAAACACTATGTATAGCGTATGACAAAAGAAAGCATAAAACATATAATTGATTCACTTAATGCTACTCATACATTGACTATTTTAGAAAGCAAAGAACTTTTAGAAGCTCTTGTTTCTCCTTTTATTGAAGGTGAAAAAAATAAAAGCTTTTTACAAGAAAGTGATAGGGTAGAACTTGTAGAGTATCTTAGAGACCTAGCGCAAAAAACAGCCGTTTCAATGTATGGCAAAAAGGTTTTTATGAGAGGCCTCATTGAGTTTACAAACTATTGTAAAAATAATTGCCTTTATTGTGGTATCCGCTCGCAAAACAAAAATGCAGATCGCTATAGGCTTACAAAAGATGACATTTTAAAATGTTGTGAACTTGGCTATGAAGAAGGCATTCGAACCTTTGTAATGCAAGGTGGAGAAGATGCGTTTTTTACGCAAGATATGTTTTGCGATATTGTAAAAACAATAAAAGAAACATACCCAGAATGTGCTGTGACTCTTTCTGTTGGTGAAAAAACAAAAGAAGAATATGAGTCGTATAAAAAAGCTGGAACAAACCGCTTTTTGCTACGGCACGAAACAGCAAATGAAGAGCATTACGCAAAACTTCACCCAAAACAAATGAGCTTACAAAATAGGCTTCAATGCCTCCGTGATTTAAAATCAATTGGGTTTCAAACGGGTACAGGTTTTATGGTTGGAAGCCCAGGGCAAACAATAGAAACCTTGGTACAAGACCTTGCATTTATACAAAGCTTACACCCAGAAATGCTTGGCATTGGCCCCTTTTTGGCACATGTAGACAGTTCATTTGCCAATGAACCAAATGGTAGTGTGGATGCAACCCTTATTCTTATTAGCATTCTTCGCCTTCTTGAACCAAGAGCACTCATTCCTGCTACCACTGCTTTGGGAACAGCCTCCACCGACGGAAGGGAGCAAGGAATACTTTGCGGGGCAAATGTTGTAATGCCTAATCTTTCGCCATTAGAGGTACGAAAAAAATATCTTTTATATGATAATAAAATTAGCACAGGCGATGAAGTGCTTGAAGGTATTACAAAGCTCCGTGAAAAAATTGCCTCAATTGGTTATGAGTTAACAGGTGAAAGGGGCGACTTTAAGGCAATTAATAATTAATAATGATAGATTTTTATTATGTTCAAAATAATATTAATTATTACTTATTAATTGTTAATTATCCCCGTGACTTAATCACTTTCCTCTGTTACCTCTTCGTTAGTATCTTGTTTATACAGTATGAAAACTAAGAAGCTCATTACGGCAGTAACGGCATTTTTCTTGCTAGTTGCCTGTTCTGCTGGAGCAAAAAACGAAACAAAGCAAGAGAGCGGAGAAACTATGAAATCAAAGGCTAATGTAAACATCAATATGGATAATCTACATGATATTTATTTTGCAGGTGGATGTTTTTGGGGAGTAGAAGAATATTTTGCAAGAATCCCAGGTGTGTACAATGTAACATCGGGCTTTGCAAATGGTACAACTGAAAACCCAAGCTATGAAGATGTCATTTACAGAAACACAGGACACGCTGAAACAGTACACATTCAGTATGACCCAGGAATTGTAAGCTTAAAAACACTTTCAGAGCAATTTTTTAAGATTGTAAATCCTATAAGTGTAAACAAACAAGGCAATGATGTTGGAACACAGTATAGAAGCGGCATTTATTATGTCGATGAAAGCGATATACCTATTCTAGAATCAGTGTTTGCTGAAGTGCAAAAAAAATACTCTATTCCAATTGTTACTGAACTAGAGCCTCTCGATCACTATTTTTTGGCAGAAGATTATCACCAAGATTATTTGGCAAAAAATCCGAATGGATATTGTCACATAACTTTTGAAACACTTGATGAGGTTGTCTTGGAAACAGAAAAACTAGAAATTTCACAGTATACAAAGCCAACAATTGAAGAATTACAAAAGAGATTAACACCCTTGCAATTTGATGTTACACAAAATGAAGGAACTGAAAGAGCCTTTGCAAATGAATACTGGGATAACAAAGAAAAGGGAATTTATGTAGATATTGTTACTGGAGAACCTTTATTTAGTTCAACCGATAAATATGATTCAGGAACAGGGTGGCCATCTTTTACGTGTCCAATTGGTGAAGAATTAATAGCAGAGCATAGCGATAATAGTCTTTGGATGGAGCGAACGGAAGTACGAAGCGCATTAGGAGATACCCATTTAGGCCATGTGTTTAACGACGGCCCCAAAGAAGAAGGCGGCTTACGCTATTGCTTAAACTCTGCCTCTCTTAAGTTTATTGCCTATGATGAAATGGATAAACTAGGATATGGTGAATATAAGAAATATGTGCAATAATTCCTAATTACGAATGCCTAATTAAAAAGACACAGGTTAAAAAAACGTGCCATGGACTCGTTTTGCTTACTTTGCTATACTCCTTAGAGCAGGGAGCGTAAGCGAGTTACGGCACTAAACTCAAAAGTAACCGATGTTTCAGCATTGCTGAAACTCGATAGTAAAAGGCAGCACGGATGCTGTCTTTTACGTATTATTCAAAGTTCCAGTTGCCACGGGAAGGGTAGTAACCCCAAAGGCCATTATCATTTGTGCTGTATTGCTCTATTGCTCCGGCATAAATGGCATTCCCATCTGTATCGTCAAAGTAGCCAATAGATGTTATTTGCATATCCCCGGTTGTTGCTTCTGCATTTGAATCAAGGTTGCTTACACTGGTAGGATTTCCACCCTCTGCATCAAGTGTAACTTGTTCTAAACCTTCTTCTGTGCCTACATAGAGTCTATCCTTTGCATAAACCATGACGGTTGCATCTGTTATGCTTACAGAAAAATCTACCCAGCTATCATCTGCATTTGTACTGGATGTTTTTACCTTCCCATCGCGAACTGAATACAATGTATCAGTTCCATCTGAACAAAAAGCTCTCGTGTTTGAAAAATGGTCAGTTCCACCTAGATTTGCAGCTGCTACTGCATTCTCTCCAGTACTTGCTTGTTCTGTAGTTGTTGTACCTGATAATAAATATACTGTACCATCTATTCTTGCATATGCATTTCTTCCAGTTGTATTTACATCATCACCAATAACGCCATTGTCAAATAAAACTATCGCACTTGATGATTCTTTTATTTTTGCCCAATTACCATTTCCGCCATTTGAAGCATGGAGAGAATATGCGTGTGTTAACCCTTCATCATCAGTTTGTCCTGCAACAAGTGCGTATAAATAATTGTCGTCAGAAGCAAGTGCAACAACTCTTCCAGGGGCATCTATTTTTGTCCAACCTCGAATGGTGTTTAAGTCTTTTTTATATACATTGCCATTTTGAGTATATAAATTCCCCTTGAGTTTTACAATTGAATTTATATTGCCAATTACGTTTGGTTCTTCAAGTTCTATTTCTTGTGCAATAGCCCAGAAAATTGGTTCTTGTGAACATGCTACAAAAAGGAGCAAAATAGGTATAAATTTTAAAATATTTTTCATTGTGTTAATCCTCTATTAAAAGTGGTAACGAACTGAAAGTCCGATGTCGTGAATAATGCCGGTATAGTTATATTCTGAGTTTTCATACCATTGTGGTAAAATATATAATCCTGTATGCATACCAAAAGACCAATCAGTATTAAATCTATAATATCCTGCAATTTCAGGTCTAATGGCTAAACCAAAATACATTCGGTCAAGATAGTTTTCAAAGGCTCCACCTACTTCAAGTGAAATAGGAATTTCCCATGACCCAATTTCAAATTGGTATGTTGTGGTAAACATAATTGGTACAAAGTAAAATACATTGCTTCCCAATGTTTGGTTATATGCAAAACTAACGTTTCCTCCCAAGGTTATATCATTTGTTATAAAACGATGATATCCTAAAGATCCAGACCCACCCGTTTTTAAGTTTCCAAAAGGCTTATAGGGAATATCTAGATTCAATTTTAAGGCAATAAACTGATCTCCGCTTTGATTCATTTCATAAACAACAGGTGCTTCATTTGCTTCTTCTTGTGTTTCTTGCGCTACAAGAGGAACAGAAAGCATGGTGAAAACTAGCGCCGGTATAAAAAAAATGTGCTTCATATTATCTCCGATTTTTATTAAAATATATAGAAAAAAAAGTATATTTTAAGTATACTAAAAAGAGTGTATCACATAATTACTACATTGTCCATATCGAAAAAGAAAAGGAATAAAAATGGCAGCACAAATTATTGACGGTTTTGAAATAGCACAAAAAGTGCGAAATGAAGTTGCAAAAGAAGTTGAAACGCTAAAGCAAAAAGGTGTTAATCCCTGTTTAGCTGTGGTATTAGTAGGGGAAAATCCTGCTAGCATTTCTTATGTTACCGCAAAAGAAAAGGCTTTAATAGAAGCCGGTATGAGTGATAAAGCAATCTACCTCGCAGACAATACTACAGAACAAGAACTTCTTTCTATTATTTCTGAACTAAATAACGACACAAAAGTTCACGGTATCCTTGTGCAGCTCCCGCTTCCAAAACACATAAACGAGCAAAAAGTTATTGAAGCAATAGAACCTAAAAAAGATGTTGACGGTTTTCATCCGGTAAGCGCAGGAAACCTTCTTATTGGTCGAGACGGATTTTTGCCGTGTACGCCAAATGGAGTTCTTCGCCTCCTAAAAGAAATGAATATAGAAACAAATGGAAAACACGTTGTTATTGTTGGGCGCTCAAACATTGTGGGTAAACCACTCGCACTTTTAATGGCTCGGCGTGAAACAAACGCAACGGTAACAATATGCCACACAGGAACTAAAGACTTACAGTCTATTACAACTCAGGCCGATATTTTGGTTGCTGCTGTCGGTAGCCCTAAAATGATTAGTGCCGATATGATAAAAAAAGATGCCGTAGTAATCGATGTTGGAGTTAATCGTATTCCAGACGATTCTAAAAAATCGGGCTTTAGACTTGTGGGCGATGTTGATTTCGATGGTATGCTTGAAATTGCAAGTTTTATTACCCCCGTCCCGCGTGGAGTCGGGCCAATGACCATTGCAATGCTTATGCAAAATACATTAGAAGCTGCAAAAAATAACGGATGATTATGAAAGATATACAAAGTGAAATTGATGAAAGAGAAATTCCGTTGCAAAAGGTTGGTGTAAAAAATGTACAGTATCCTGTGTGCGTTTTAGATAAACAGCATAAAACACAATACACAAATGCCACAGTAGAACTCTTTGTCAATCTTCCACACCAGTATAAAGGCACTCATATGAGTCGCTTTATTGAAACGTTTCATACTTATAGTAAAGACTTTTCAATGAAAACATTTTTAGAAATGCTTGAATCTTTGAGAAGTTGTTTAGATGCAGAGCGCTCCTTTGGCCTTGTGCAGTTTTCTTTTTTTATGGAAAAAGAAGCACCTGTTTCTAAGCAAAAAGGCATGATGAGCTATACATGCACCTATGAAGGATCTGTGAGTAACGATAAAGACACAGAGTTTTTTGTTTCGATAGAAATACCGGTAACAAGTTTATGCCCTTGTTCAAAGGCAATAAGCGAATATGGGGCGCATAACCAACGTGGTGTAGTACGTGTTAAACTTCAAAATGCACACTTTTTTTGGATTGAAGATGTTATACAATTGGTAGAACAATGCGCTTCTTGTGATGTGTTTTCTATATTAAAGCGAGAGGACGAAAAGTATGTAACAGAAAAAGCATACGATAATCCCCGTTTTGTAGAAGATCTTGTGCGTGAAGTGTATGTAGTCTTAAAAAATTTTGATACAGAAAAACCTTTTACCTATTTTAGTGTTGAAGCTGAGACCTTTGAAAGTATCCACACCCACAATGCTTACGCCTTCACGGAATATTATGCAAAAAAGCGGTGCAACACATAGGTTGCACCTTACTATATCACTGTATGTGTGAACCCATGTGTTCACACGTTTGTTGCCCAGTTTGCTAGCGCTTGTGCGTGAATTTCTGCGGTGTCAAAAACAGGAAGGCTTGTATCTGCTTGTTGTATAAGTAAGCCAATTTCTGTACAGCCAAGAATAACGCCTTGAGCGCCTCTTTCTTGTAAACTTTTAATCACTGTAAGATATGCTTGTTTTGATTCTTCTTTTATTTGGCCAAGACAAAGTTCTTCATAAATTATGTTGTTTACAATTTCAACTTGTTCATCATTTGGAATAAGAACTTCAATACCGTTATCAATTAAGCGCTGTTTATAAAAGTCTTGTGTCATGGTGTATTTTGTGCCAAGTAGTGCTATAGTTTGTAGGTTTGCTTTTTTTATTTCGTTTGCAGTTGCTTGTGCAATATGAATTATGGGGATGTCTATTTGACTTTCAATCTGTGGTGCAACTTTGTGCATCGTATTGGTGCAAATAGCTATACAATCAGCTCCAGCTTTTTCCAAGTTCTTTGCAGCTTCTGATAAGATTCGTGCACTTTTATCCCAGTCGCCATTTGCTTGACATTCTTCAATTTCTGCAAAGTTAACACTATATAAAACAATCTTAGCCGAGTGTAACCCACCAAGAGCTTTTTTTACTTCTTCGTTTATTATTTTATAGTAAGAAACAGTGCTTTCCCAACTCATCCCACCTAGTAACCCAATAGCTCTCATGTTTGTCTCCGTTATTTCTTGAATAGTAAATCTTTTTATAAAAAAAGTAAAGTACTGGGCAAAACATCAATTTTTTGCTATAATCGCATTTGATTATGAAATATTTTTTTGAAACGTATGGTTGCCAGATGAATAAAGCAGAATCTGCTTCCATAGAACAAGTTCTCTTACAAAGAGGCTGGTCATCAGTTGATACAGGCGAAATTGCCGATTTAGTTATTATTAATACGTGTTCAGTTCGTGCTACTGCAGAAAGTCGCATTGCAGGTAGACTTGGAAAATACACCTCAATTCGTAAGCAACGAAAAAAGAAAGGCGAGGCTTTTACCCTTGTTGTTACAGGTTGTATGGCAGAGCGTCTTAAAGACGATTTAAAACGAGATTTTCCCGTAGTTGATTATGCTATTGGAAACTTTCAAAAGCAGCATTTTGCAGATATCGCCATTAGTATAGAAAAAGAAAATCTTAAAAATACTCAAAACTATGCATTAAAACCAAAACCAATAAAAGACTTTGAAGCAGAACCTGTGTATACATTTGCTCCGTATTCTGCAGAGCCTGGTGCATTTCAAGCCTTTGTGCCAATTATGCATGGTTGCAATAATTTTTGCACATATTGTATTGTTCCCTATGTACGGGGCCGTGAAGTTTCTAGAAATCCGAATGAAATACTTACTGAAATAGATGAGCTTTCAAAGCAAGGTGTAAAAGAGATAACCGTATTAGGACAAAATGTAAATTCATTTATGTGGAAGGATGAAAATGGTGACATTGACTTTCCGACCCTTATGGAAAAGATAGCCTTACGCTTAGAAGAAACAAAATCGCCTATAGAATGGGTACGCTTTATGTCGAGCCATCCAAAAGATTTATCTGACAAGCTTATCGATGTTATTGCTGAGCATAGGGTATTATGTCGCCATATTCACATACCTGTACAACATGGATCAACCAAAATTTTGGAATCTATGAATAGAAAATATACACGAGAAGAGTATCTTTCTCTTGTTGATAGAATTAGGGCAAAAATTCCAAAGGTTTCTCTTACAACCGATATTCTCTTAGGTTTCCCTGGCGAAACAAATGATGACTATGAGCAAACATTAGACTTGGTTGAAAAAGTGCAATATGAAATGGCTTATATGTATTATTACAACCCAAGAACAGGCACCCCCGCATGTGATTTTCCTGATCAGGTAGACGTAGAAGTAAAAAAAGAACGCTTGGCAAAACTTATCGATATGCAACGTGCGATTATTAATACAATGTATAAAGAAAGAATAGGGCGTGTTGTAAGGGTTATTGCAGAAAGTTTTTCCAAAGATTCAAAACTTGAATTAATTGGTCGAACTGAAGAAGATGCTCACGTTGTGTTTAAAGCAGGTGAAGACGTTATTGGTAGTTTTGTAAATGTACGCCTTGATGAGTTGCATGGAAATACATTCCGTGGTACAATGATTTAATAGAAAGGAGCTATCTAATGCCTTGGAAATTGATTTTATTTTTATTCTGTATTGTTCTTACCACTTTTTTTGTTGGCTTTAATCTTGAAAACTCTTGTAATATAAACCTTGGTTTTAAAACATATGAAAATGTTCCTATTTTTCTTACTGTTCTTGTATCGTTTGTTTCAGGAGCTCTTATTGCCTTTTTATTTGCCATTGGAATGCGTATTTCAAGTGCTGAAAAAAAAGCAAAAGTAGCAAAAATTGAAAAACAAGTAAAGGCAGAAATAAAAAAAGAAACCGTAACGCAAAAATCAACTATAGAAAAATCTAGAAAACCGTCTTTGTTTGAAAAAGGAAAAGACTTGCTTGCTCAAAAAAAACAAGAGAACAATACTGTTCCAAGCGATGATGCATCTCAAATAATACACTTAGATGATAATCAAGGTATAAAATGAAAAGACGCTCTATTTTAGTATGTATTTTGATGTTTTGTTTTTCACTTACTTTTGCAGAAAGTAGAGCCAGCAATATAGTATCGGGTAATGATACAATTGAAACCAAAATAACAGCATTAAAAAAACTTGTACAAGAGGGAATCTCAACAGAAGAGAAATATGAATCTTCATTGTTTCTTGCTCAAATACAAGAACAATTTGGTGAATATACTGATGCAAGTTTTTATTACACAACTGCAGCAGGGCTTATAGGTACACAAACTGCAAAAGGCCAAGATTTACTGCTGGGTGCCGTTCGTTGTGCTTTATTGGTTGGAGATGTTTCGCGAGCTGACTTTTTACTGAGTACGGCCTTGTCGTCTATTACCGATGTTAATGCAAAGGCAAGAGCAAATCTCTATGCTGTTTGGAGTTGGATAATAAAAAGCGAAACAAAAGAAGAGCTTGCAGCTCCTATTTCAGTATTAAAGTCATATGTAACAATTGAAAGCATGAATAGCGTTAAACCCGCTCTTTTGTTAACGCTTCATCATTTAACTAATGAGCAAAATTGGAAAACACAGCTCGAAAAAGACTTTCCTAATTCTCCTGAAACAGCCGTGGTGCAAGGAAATGCTCAAGCCTATCCAAGTCCATTTTTGTTTTTTTCGACAATTAAAGATTAACGAATAACTTGTTGCAATGTGATGCTTTGTGCAATGCTTGGAACAAGGTGTGTAGCCCCAAGGCTTACCGGCAAAAATAATACCTGCATTGTAATATCCTCTGCTGGTTCAATTATTTCTACGCGATAAAATCCATTAAATAATTTTGATTCTTCGGTAAGACTTTTAAACTGAAGAATATCTTCTCCGTAAACACTAAAAAGTGTAAAAACGCCTTCTTCTTGAAAGGAATCGTTTTTTATGGTATATGAAGAATCTGTAAAAGTAATAGTTTCATTCATATTAGTTTCCCAAACTTTTTTTGAGGTTGTTTTTAGTGTATCAATAATAGAAAGAGGCGTTTCTGTCTCTGTAGCTGCTGCAGTTTGTACACCTACACTATCAATTTGCTGCTTTTTATAATTTCCATCCCAAGTGGTGTTGGGCGAGGCGCGTAGTGTAAGTGTATCAGTTGCTTTTACCCTAATTTCATCTAAAGAAATCAAAGTAATATCAATTCTTCGTAATAGGGTTGGGATATTTCTATTTGTTGCGTAAATAAGAATCCCATTTCTTCGTAAAATGCTGTTTTCCCAAATATATATTTCTGCCGTATCGTTATTTAAAAATGTAATGGTTTTTGTATCGTAGTCAAAAGATAAAAATGGAGGCGGTGTTAAATCTGATGTGGAGTGTAACCATGTATCGGTTAA
Source organism: uncultured Treponemataceae bacterium (assembly GCA_964370555.1). Taxonomy (GTDB): domain Bacteria; phylum Spirochaetota; class Spirochaetia; order Treponematales; family Treponemataceae; genus CAYJFX01. Next base: position 9,898 of record CAYJJW010000073.1, read on the forward strand.
AAACGCCCCAAAAGTTTTTTCTGTTCCATCTTGAATTTTTGCAAGTTCTTGAGCGTTTATATTTCGCCCTAAAATACGCGTTTGAGAAACTTGTTCATATTTAGATGTTGTATCGTCCCAGTCGTACATTATTTGTAGTTGGTCTAATGATCCTTGCGTAGAAGAGGGGTCTGAAGTATATACCCAGATAGGAAAACTATCTCCATCTTCGCTCGTAAATGAATATGAACTACTTCGTGTGTTTTGGGTAATAAAAATAGTTCCATCTGCCTTAAAATCTGCAATAAGCTGCAAGTTTAATGATGTTGAATGAGAACTTGAGAGCCATGCTTGAAGCATTGTTTCGTTTGTTTGTGAAAATCCGTTTACAATGAGCGAGTTTTCATGCGTTCCGGTAATATCAAGTACATCGAGTGAAAAGGTATTTGCTTGTTCAATTTGTGTGACTAATTCGTAAGATCGCTCGTATGCTGCAAAAAGAGGATTATATAAGCCTATAATAATAGTAATATAAGGACTTTCTGAATTTTTTACAGCCACAACTTGGTCTGAATAATTATCAAGGTTAAAATCTACTGGCAAAACTGTTACCAATATTTCATCAGGGAAAAGTGGTATTAATACGGTAATATCTTCATTTTCTGGAAGGGATGCAGATTGTTGAGTTGAATCTTGCTCAACATTTATAGCATTTGTAAAATTATGTGCTTGAATGTCAGAGCGGTTATCAGAAAAATCTATGTTTTGAGAAATGATTAAAACAGCAATGGTAATACCTACCAATATAAATAAAACAGATGTTAACTTTTTCATACACATATACTATACAATGTTCTTGTGTTTTTAACAAGTATTTTTATTGATTTTCATACTGGGTAGCTGAACTCCCATTCTGTACTTGACTTTTTTGCCTTTTTTGAGTATGTTTTAGGTATAAATTTATTCAATCCTATAGGAGAAAAAAATCATGATTAAAGTTGGAATTAACGGTTTTGGTCGCAT
>CAYJJW010000074.1:0-10831 GCA_964370555.1 uncultured Treponemataceae bacterium
TGAATTTCGCCGATAATTGCAGTGTAATCCTCTTTGCTGATTTTATTACAGCAGGGAGCGGCGCATCGGCCAATGTGATAATACATACATGGTGTGTTTCGTTTGGGCATTTTTTTACATTGCCTAAGCGGATACAAACTGTATAATGTATCTATAAATAAGCTTAATGCACCGCCATTGGGAAATGGTCCAAAGTACGCAGAACCATCTTGAATTATTTTGCGAGTTTTAATAACGCGCGGAAAATCTTCATTGGTAATGCGAACAACAGGATATGATTTATCATCTTTAAGATTGATATTATATCGAGGACTATGTTCTTTAATGAGATTGTTTTCAAGAATAAGCGCTTCGTATTCATTTGCGGTAGTGATGTATTCTATTGAGAAAGCTCGCGAAATAAGGGTACGAGTTTTTATATCTTTTTTTCCGGAAAAATAGGAGGATAGTCGGTTTTTCAGATTTTTAGCTTTACCAACATATAAAATTACACTATCTTTGTCTCTCCAAAGATATACCCCACTTGATTTGGGAGCTTGCAATGCGGTTTCATGTAATTTTTCATGTATTGTTAAATCTGAATTCATGACGTAGTAATAACCTTATGACAAAAAAAAGTCTTTACTGTATTATACTTATATTTCTCACCACTAGTCTAGTACTTTCCGAAGAAAAAGAAATCATTCTTGGCGGTGATAATGGTTGGAGTAGTTTTTCTGTAGCAAAGAATATTAGTCTTACCGACTCAGGACACTTTGGAAAACAAGCAGTTCAAATTTCTAACGATGCTGAAAAAGTATCAAACTCCACAGATTTACTTTTAGACTTTGAACAATATGGCTCAATAACTGATAAAGCGCAAAACTATTCTATAATTTCGTCCAACGTCTCTTTTACATCACAATCAATCATGGGAAACTATTCTGCCCTCGGAATAGGTAATTTAGGGGGAATTGAACTACAAGGGAATGAAACAAGTTTATTTGGAAAAGAAGGTTTAACAGGCTCTTTTACTATTTCATTTTGGCTAAATCCTTCTTTAGCTGAAAATGGTGAAACAGTGTTTTTATGGGATTCCACACGAAATATACATAATTCACCGGTTTATCAGCTTTTATCTGTTATGTTTTTTCAAAATAAACTTGAATGGAACTTCACCAATATTTTTTCAAATTACACCGATTTTAAAGACATAGTACTCACCAGTACAAGCCTTATTATCCCTGATGAATGGGCTCATCATTCGTTAAGCTATAATGACAATACAGGAATTATTGAATATAGAATAAATGGAAGAATTGAAGCATTAACCTATGCGACAAAAAGTAGCAATGCAAGCCTCGACCTATATAGCGCAGCACTTGGAACTCCAGCAAACATAAGCATTTGTCCTAATTACACAGGTCGAATTGATGACTTTTCTATTAAAACTGAGTTTTCAGAAGGAAAAATGGGGAACCATCGATATAGTATTGAAGGAGGATATTTTGAAACACAACCTCTTGGCCCCTTTCCTAACGGTTCCTCAATTACAGGAATACAAACACTCAGTGATACACCTGCACAAACAGCAATTCAATATTTTATTCGAGCAGGAAATAACTTTTATGAATGGAACGATACGTATCCACAATGGGTACCTGTGAGTGATTTGGAAAATGGTTTAAATGTTCAAGGAAGATATTTTCAAGTAGCGGTAAACCTTTTTACTGATGGTAGCGGCCAAAACACCCCTCTCTTAACTGAAATTGCCCTCCAATACAATGAAGCAGAACCACCTTTACCACCTTTTAGAGTATTTACAGATTCAGGGGATGGCTATGTAAATCTTTCATGGATTCCGGCTGCAGGAACTACTCCTGATGGCTATATGGTGTATTACGGGGATGCATCGGGTGAGTATCTAGGAGAAAACTCTTCACAAGGAGATTCTCCTATAGATGTGGGCAAAACAAATACCGTACGCATCAGTGGATTAAAAAATGGAAAGCCCTATTATTTTGCCGTTGCAGCATATGCATATACACCAGAAAAAACACAAGGAATTTTATCGAATGAAGTGTATGCAAGACCCTTGCAAGGGGGACAATAATGGTATATATTTTACTACCGGTTTTTTTTAATACCAAAGTTGGAAACGTATCGACAATTCTAAAAGTAAGCAAGTGTAAGCATTCATTACACTTAGTAGGAGATAACTATGAAACAACAAGGTAAGCAAAGTCCTCAACAAGAAGAAAGACGCTCACTGGCATTACAAAGGGCACAGGCAGCCGTTCTTTCAAGGGATTACACTTTAGCTATACGACTCTATAATAGGCTCCTCATAAGTGAACCGGATAATGTTGCTATACTCTTAAAACTTGCAAACGTATATGTAAGAGCAGATAAAGATACAAAAGCACTAAAAATATATTTAAGCATTCAAGATAAAACACCTGAAAACTTTGAAGTACTTTCAAATCTTGGGGGAATTTATAGGCGACTTGGAAAATATGAAGAGTCTATAAAAGTACTAGAAAAAGCATTGGTGCTCGGGAACGACATTGAAGCAATCAAATACAGTATGGGCTTTACTTATAAACTAATGGGTAATTATGACGAAGCAGCAGACTGCTTTATACATGTTACAGATATAAATCCTAATGACGTACTTGCCTATAATCAGCTTGGAACCATAGAAAGCAAACGTGGCCACTATGTAAAAGCACAAAGCGCTTTTTCTAGAGGATTACAAGTAGATCCAAACCATCCAATACTACATCTCAATGCTTCGTTAAATTACCTAGCCCAAAAGAATTATCCACTTGCAAAAAAACACTGCGAAGCCGCTTTAAGAGCAAAACCGGGTTGGCCTGATGCAATGTCGGTGTATGCAGAATTATTTGAAGAAACCGATGATAGCGATGAAGCAAAAAGAGTATTAAAAAAAGCGGTAACTCTAAACCCTGAAAATGCAAAAATGCACACCAATTTGGGAAGTTTTTACGAATCAACTAAAGATTATGAAAATGCAAAAAATGCTTACATAAAAGCAATAAATATTGATCCCGACAACCTTGTTGCCAAATTTGACCTTGCAAATGTATATCTTACATTGGGTAAATACAATGAAGCAATAGGCTTGTACTCTCAACTTGAACGATTAGATCCACGTAACCAAAATGTAACCATGGAATATGCAAAAGCTTTGATGGCTTTAAACAGAATGGACGAAGCGATGGAAAAAATAAAAGACCTCGAAGATAATAATTCGGATGATCTTTCAACGCTTAATATGTTTTGCCAGTACTACATTCGTAATAAAGACTATGACAAAGCAAAAGAATATTTACGTAAAATAAAAAAACTATATCCAAGAGAAAGTAAGTATCTTTTTGACAATGCAAAACAATATTCTTATGTAAAAAACTATGGAGAGGCAAAACGTTTACTAGATGAGTACTTACATTTAAATAAAAATGATTGGCATGCATGGTACCTACTCGGTGAAAACTACTATGAAGTAAAACTTTATTCAGACTCGCTTGATGCATGGAAACATGCGCTTGAAATCAGTAAAGATATCGGTATTTTAGATGATATTGCCACTTTGGTAGAACACTTTGCCTCTAATTCTAAAGAAATGGAAATAATTGCTGAGCTAATCAAGCTTTATGCAAATGAGCCAGATTTAGATTCAATAGAATTAAATACTAGCATTCATGATGATGAAGACGATAATGATGATGACGAGACACATGAAATAAATACTTCCTCAAATATAGCAGAAAATAATGATAACGATGAAGACCTTGACACAGGGGCTCTTTTTAACCTCGATGCAAGCACACTTGGAGAGGATCCAAGAGATGAATATGAGCCACTCGTATTTGATGAAGTTGAAGATATGCAAGACGAGGAAGATCAAGATGGATCCATTTTTGATTTAACAAAGCTCGTTCCCGATGATGAACCGGAAGACTATACAGACTTTGGCGAAAAATCTCATATGTTTGATAATGAAAAAGATTTTAACCAATTTGACCCCATTGAAGAACAAGAATATATGAGCGTTGACGGCCTTGGATTTGAAGATGAAGACATTGATGGCGATGACGACGATAACACAGAAGAGCATATTGGTGTAGTAAACGAAACAGAAGAAGTAAAAGAGGAAGAAAAACCCTCTAATCTACCACCATCTGCACCTGTACCGGAACAAGTTCCACCTAAGCCACAAGAAGAACAACCAATGCTCGACCCCCAACCGCTTCCCTTTGAGCCTGAAAAAATTGCACCGGAGCCAGCACCAGAGCCACCTCAGATGGAGGAAGAAGTTGCCCCTGTTCAAGAGCAAGAGGTTGAATTTGTTCTGGAAGATGAGCCTGTAGATGATGAGCCACCAATTGACGAAGAACACCCAATTGAAGAAGAAATCTTTAATTCTCCCAACAACAACATTGAGCCTATCGATGATAAAGATACTCACGAACAACACATACCTGATAGCGAAGAAGACATTGACTATCTTGATGATGAAAATCTCATAGATGAAATTGAAGACGATGAGCAACTAGAGCTTGAAGAAGAGGAAGAAGAACAATCTTCAATTCCTGAAATACTTGATGATAATAACGATTTATTTGATGATGTTGACGAAATTGGAGATGAGTTTGATATATCAGATGACGATTACTACGTTGATGACTTACTATCAGAGGCTGATGAAGATATTGAAAACACATTACATGATGAAGACGAACACATTGAAGAAATTCTCGAAGTAGCAGATACAGAAGAACCTCTCGACGAAGACTTGCTTATCGAAGAAGAGCCTGAAGAGGATAGCAATTTAATTCATATTCCGGAATACTTATCTGAAGATGATCATGAAAAATATGAAGATCCATTAGCAGCAATTGAACCGGAAGATATTTATGAATTTCTTGATGATGAACAAGATATTGATACTACTGAATTAGATATTCCAGAAGATGATGATATCTATGAGGACGATGAAGATGTACAAGACTTCTTTAGCGATGATGATGAAATTCTTACTGAAGAAAATGAAGAGGATATCAATCCACCGCTAAAAGAACTAAGCATCAGCCCAATGGACTTATTTAGTGCAGATAATGATGATGAAAAAGAATACTTTGATGAAGCTAACAAAACAAAAGATGAAGTTATGATGTATCAAGTACGGAAGGTTATAAAAAAATCCTTTAATTCACCACCAATTAAGAAATTTTCTAACCCTGCAGGAATGTTTGAGTCTTTACGAACACTCTGTGATTACTATTTATCTGAAAAGAAAAAAGATTCTCTTATTACCAATTTAAAGCATGATGATTTAGATTATGTAGCAACGCGAATTGAAACCGGTCCGGGACTTCTTGCAGCTGCAACTGCACTAAAAAAAGCGGAAAATCATATAGAATCAACAGACTAAAAAAATGGGGCTGTCTAAAAAGTTTAACAACTTGATAGACAGCCTTTTTTTTATATCCTAATAATTCTGGAATGGGTAAGAACTTCTATCCCATCTTCTTTTATAAGTATATCATTTTCAAGTCGGCATCCACCTAATTTTGGATCATATAATCCAGGCTCACAGGTAAGCACCATTCCTGCTTCAAACACAATACTTTTATCCATCTTTGTTCTAACTGTTGGCCATTCATGAGCTTGTAATCCATAGCCATGTCCTAAACTATGTGGCATTGTTCGTTTTTCTTTTGCAAAAATTTTATCAACTTTTGCCCCTGCAGCATAAATAGGCTCCCCTACTTTATACAATGGCAAAGCTTCATTATAGGCTTTTTCAACTAGGGCAAGTTGTTTTTCTTGTTCATCTGATAAGGTACCTTTGGCAACAGTTACCGTAACATCACTTGTATAGCCTTCATACACTACACCAAAATCTAATATTGATAAACCATTATCAGGCCAAGCAGCCGCTGTGTAAGGCGGAAAACAATGTATACCATAACTTCTCGAAGGACCTGCTGCAAGAGTATCAAAGCCTGTCTTTTCGCATCCTTCTTTCCTACATTCTCTTTCAATTAAAAGAGCTACATCTGTTTCGGTTTTAATACTTTCGTCTTTTACACCTTTTTCAATAAGGTCGATAATTGAATCAGTAATGTTAGATGCTTTTCGAATACATTCAAGTTCATACTCGTCTTTTATTGCGCGCATTTTTTCAACAAATTGAGTTGCTCCCTCTTCCTTGCAAAGCACATTGTAATCAGAAAGATCATGCACATATTGTAAAAATAATGGATATGATACTGTTGAAGGAATTTCAACTTTTGAGTTTTTTGGGACTTTTAAATGCTTTAATAATCCTAAAGCAGCTTTTACAGGACTTCTTTCAAAAGTAGTATATGCAAGAATTGAATCTACCTGTGCCATTTTGTGCGCCATAGCTTCATCCCAAGAACAAAGCACACTTTTACCATCTACAGATTGCATATATATAGAATCATTTGGCATACCGCAAAAATAACGTACGGCAGGCGTTCTGCAAGCTTCACTATCATGAAAAAAAACAGCTCCAATTCCCTCTTTTGCCATCCATGCACTTAAAGTTTCTCTTCGCTTTTTATATATGTTTTTCATTGTTACTCCCATGAATGTACGAGAATATCATAAATAAACTAAAATAGCAAGGCTCTATTGTGCATGTAACCTTTTCACAAATTATTTGTTTATTGGTTATCAAAATCTCTTTAGCCCGAAGGTATAAATGTATTTTTGTGCAAACTTACAGTAAGCATCTAATAAACAGTAAAAAGTATTTACGCATAAAGATTTTTTTGATATACTTTTTTTGTGCAGTAGCACAAGACAAAAAAATAGGAGAAAAAAAATGAAAAAAATTATTTGCTTAGCACTCGTATTATTATGTGCAACAGTGGCATTTGCAGCTGACCCTGCAATTGGTTTTTGGAAAAGTATCGATGATACTTCTGGTGAAGTAACTGCCGGTTGGGAAGTATATGAAGAAAATGGAGTTCTATACGGAAAAATTTTAAAAGTTGTTGGACAACCGGCCGACGCATTAGCAACAGCATGCGAAGGACCATACAAAAACTTTCCAGTTTCAGGCGATACATCAAAAATGACTTTAATTAATACACCTTGGATTTATGGTTTAGTAAACAAAGGCGAAGGTAAGTGGCGAAATGGTCGAATTATTGACCCTGAAAACGGAAAAGACTATGCAAGTGAAATTACCTTTCACAAAGCAGGTGGAAAATACAAAGTAAATACATTAGAAATGCGCGGAAAGATTGGTCCATTCGGACGAAGCCAATTTTGGCAAACATCAACTCGTGAAGAAATAATGAGTTTATAAGATTTTAAGGTAATTTTTGCCACCGCGCAAAAATTACCTTAAATTGTATGTACCAGCAAGTTTTTATCACTTTGCAATGTGTTTTCACTTGCATACATAAAGGCAGCCATTGGAGTAAAATGCTTTTGCATTTCTTTTATAGGGCTGTTTGGCGCAAAGTGTGCTGTTTGACGACGAAAAGAACCATACTGCCAATTTGCATCATTCTTTGTACAACACGTACACCCACCTACTATTGAAATATTTTCACCTTTTACACCGGCAGATTCCAATAAATACGTATTAGCTTTTTCAAGAGATAAGCGATACATTCCATTTGAGTCATCTAATAACTCTACACAATCGCTTGTAAAAGTATCAATAAAGTATTTTGCTCTTTGTTCGTCAACCGTATAACAGCATTTTTTTATATGTGGTCCAATAATGGCACAAAAATCCTTTGCACATGAACCATATTCTTTTTGGGCTAATTGCAAGGCTTCGCTCACAATGCCAGTGCCTTTCCATCCTGAATGCAATACTCCAAAACAGCCGGTAACAGGATCATATAAAAAAATAGGCATACAGTCGGCAACGGTTAACACCGGAACAAGATTTGTATTACACGTAATAATTCCATCTGCTTGCACACCTATAGTTTCATCAGCGTTATGTACCGCAACAACTTTTTTTGAATGTATGAGTTCAAGTGGAACTATTTTTTTTTCGCTACTTAATACATTACCAAAGAATTCATTTCTCAGTGTATTTTCTTCATTCCAGCGAAAACGCATAGAACCTGCCTGTAATAACGACAAGCAAACATGAATATTTTTAGAATTATGCTGCATTTGTTGGGCCTTTTAACTCAACAGCTTCAATTTCTTGTAATAAACAAAGCGCAGTTCCAATATTTTCACTAACAGCTACAATATGTTTTCTAAGAGGAGCCCCATCGGGTCCAAGTAAGCTTGAAATATTAGTAATGGTATCATAATTAGGATTATGACTTGCAACGAGAATTCCATTAAAAACAGCTGAAAAAGAACGGCAAACATTACCAAATGTAAGCACAAGTAAGTTCACTTCAGATTCAATTGTAGTCATGAGAGTTTGGAATTGAAGTTGGCCTTGGACGGTACGCAATACCTCGGATGTAATGCCTGCAAATGAAATTCCATAAGTACCTTTAGGGCTAAGAGTATCATTAAAATCTCTAAGGCTTTGAACAAGATGATTTGCTTCTGTATACGTATCAATAAACTCTGTTTTATTTTCTCTAAGTACAAAGTCACCATCAACCATCATTATTTTTAAAACATCGTTATAACTAACAAATATCTCGGTTAAAAATTTATATAAAAACCCAAGTGTATATTCTTTAGAAAAAAATGTGTTCGTATTAATAGATACCCATGGACGATATGGAAACAGAGGAAAGCCATCAGTTTTACAAAATACTGACACATGATCTTTTGTTAATGCAGTTTTTCTTTCATGCAACCAATGATTCCATTTTTTATCAAAAATTCTTTTCCACTGAGCTTTATAATGTACAAACCAGTCTTCCCCACTTTCTTTATACATTGGAACCCATGACGTTGAACCACGAGCAACCATTGTAATTGAACGCAAAGGAATTTTATTGATGAAATTTGTGATTCCTTTTAATGCATCAAGGCTAACGGCCATATGGCCTTCAACTCCACCTTGAACATCAACTTGTTCTCCAGAATCAATTTTTGTTTGCATCTGAAATAAATACAAAGCTTCTATAACTTCAGGTTCAATATTTTTTGAATTACATAAAACATTTGCAAATTTTTCAAGATCATTTACCGCTGAAGATAAATTGCACCGAAGAGAACCTGTTGAAGTAACAGTAAACTTTGCTGCAAACGAATCAAAAGGAAGCTGAGAAAAAGCATTTAGCCAAATATGACTTTGAACACAGGTATATAGCTCACTTTTATCGCTAATAGATACTTCCGCAAGAACTCCATCCATTTTTCTAATTAATGAAAGTCTCATATCGTTAGTAATTTCTTGGGAAAATGGTATTGAATATGGATTTGCAACTTTATCAATAGTTTTTTCTAAGTCGCTCATAATTAAAGATCCAAGGAGTATTAAAAAAGATCCTGGATGCTCATCTGCAATAGCTAAACTATCTTTATATGAATTTGCTATGTTTCGTAATTCAAGAAGTGCATCATAGAAGCCTTGCTCTAAACTCATAAATTGGGCTGAAAAGCATTCAGGATACTTACTATCTATTTTTTTTGCCATTAATGCAATCTTATGTTCGGCATAAACAATTTCAATATTTTTACTGGTAAATAGAGACTTAAAAAATAACACAATTCTTGTTAAAATAGATTCGTTTTTTAGTATTTCGCCCCTAGGTAAGACTACGTCTTCCTTTCTTGACTCTTTTGAAAGGGATTCTATTTCGGGTTTAATTTGATTTTTCATTTGTTGTAATATAGAAACTCTATCATCTATAGATAAGCCTGCAACAAGATGATCAAATGAGTCACCTTTACTTTTCATACTACGTCTCCTATTTACCATTATAGCAAGATTACAAGAAACGTCAATACATACAAACTAACAAAAAAAATATTGACACTCGACATTAATTAATGCTATTTTTTTATATGCCGATATTTAATACATGAAAAAGTTTTATTTTTTAGTTTTTTCGCTTGTATTATGTTGCTTTGCTCTACAAGCACAAGAAAGTTTACCGGCTGGATATCGCAACATTACACTCGGAATGGACATAGAAACTGTAAAAGAAGAATTACAAGCAGATTACATTTTTAATTATCGGGGGGAAAGAGATGTTTCTTTTTTACCTGCAGATAATCAAGCATTAATTGAAACTTCAAGTGATACATGGCTTGAACGATGTTGGTTTCAATTTTATAACGATGAGCTTTATACAATTATAATAAACTTTAATCCGGAAAGAATAGATTATTTTTCTGTTTACAGTGAACTTTTAGAAAAATATGGCGAACACATTTCATTATCCCCTGAAAGAGTTGTATGGGAAAATACAAATGTTACCATGAGTTTAGAGCGTCCTGTGAGTGTAAAGTATGTAGACAAACAAGTTTTTGATGCAATACGAGATGAGGCAAACATAGAGCAAACAATTATGGAAGATTTACGAGACGATATTTTGGGAGATTTATAATTTATGAGAAAATACATATTTTTATTTGTACTTGCAGCTCTTACAACTTCGTGTGCAAATAGCAATGAAGGGCTAGAAAAAAAAATGCTTACGATTACTAAAACTGACGGTACAACTATAGTAGTAGATACAGAAATTGCACGAACCGAAGAAGAAAAAAACTTTGGGTATATGGAAAGAGAAAACATACCAGAAGGCACGGGGATGCTTTTTGTATTTGACCGTGACCAAATTATGAACTTTTGGATGAAAAACACTCCCACTGCCCTCACCATAGCCTATATTGACTCTCGTGGCAC
>CAYJJW010000075.1:0-10811 GCA_964370555.1 uncultured Treponemataceae bacterium
CCTTTCTTTGAATGCTTTCTTCTGCGGTTTCCACCGAAACAAAAATAGTGCTACCAAGAGGCGGCTGAATTGGCTCAATAGTTGGCTGCCATTTTTCTGGCGTTGTTTTAACGGCAAGCTCAAGGGCGTTTAATAAACTTCGAGCATCTCCATTTGCCGTTTCTACAAGGTGCTCTAATGCACCGTCTTCAAACTCTACATTCCAATTACCATAACCACGCTCTTTATCACTAAGGGCGGCCTTTGCAGCATTAAACAAATCGTCTTTTGTAAGAGCCTTTAATTGGAATACACGGCTTCTACTTACAAGAGCTTTATTTACTTCAAAAAAGGGATTTTCGGTAGTTGCACCTACAAGAATGATAGTACCATTTTCAACCCACGGCAAAAGGGCATCTTGTTGGCTTTTATTCCACCTATGTACTTCGTCTACAAAGAGGATGGTACGTTTTTGATATAATTTTCGCTGTTCATCGGCCTGTGAAATAGCTTCTCTTATGTTTTGAACGCCTGTTAATACAGCATTGAGAGTAACAAATATACTTTTAGTGTGATTTGCAATAACACGTGCAAGAGTTGTTTTTCCAGTTCCTGGAGGGCCGTAAAAAATAACTGATGTTAATTGGTCTGCAGAAATTGCCCTGCGCAAAAGCCTGCCCTTTCCAACAATGTGGTCTTGCCCAATATATTCATCTAGAGTACGCGGCCTCATACGAGAGGCAAGAGGTCCATCATTTGCTTTTGCTGTTTGACTATCGAACAAATCCATGAGAAAAGTATAACAGATTAATGTATAATGTACAATTCCTAATTAACTCACACTGTCATTCTGACTTTGTTTTCTGCTGAACTACAGAAAGAATCTTTTATTAATTCCTAATATGGAACCTAAAATCTCTTTAGCCCTCCACACTAACAATGCTAGCAGTATTTGCGCTTTGGGCATACACAGAGCGTGTATTACGATAAGGATTTTGAAAATTTTGTATTTTAGTTCGAACAACCGTTAAGTGTTCTTTTAAAGTTGTTCTGTTTTTTTCGTTTTGAACAAGGATTCTCTCTTGAAGCCCTGCAAGATCAGCCTTAAGTTCCGGAATATCTGCATCTCCAGAATGCGTTTCTCGATACATTTCTTCCATAGGAGTAATTACTTTTTGAAGTTTATAAATATTGCCTAAAATATTTTGCTCAAGCTCGGTATGAGCCATAAGTTTTTCTGTATCGCCTTCAATAATACTAAACTCTTGTTTTTCAAGAACGGTCAAATATTCTTGAAATTTTTTTCGTTGTTCTAAGAGAAGTTCGCGAAATCTTTTTAGAATTAACACTCTTTCATCTAGTTCTTCTTTACTTAAAGCTACATCAGACATATTTTACCCACTTACATTAAGAGCTACATTATGCTCATTCATCATAGGACCAGAAACTACAATTTTCCAAGACTCACATAGATCACCAACAAGCTTCCCAATACTTTGTAATTTTGTATAATCATGATTAATACAAACATCCATCAATTCTCTATTAAAGAATTGATACAAAGACATGAGATTTTGGGCAATTTCGCCACCTTCTGCCATATTTAATGAAACCATTAACTCAGTAATTATCTCTTGCGTTTTTACAATATGACTATGAAACTTCTCAATCGAATTTACAGGAAGTTTTTTGTCTGAATCAAACAACCTAGAAGCAGCGTAAATATTTTGAAGAGCCCCTTCATAAAGCATTACAATGAGCTTACCTTTACTCGCTGTTTTGATACCTGTTTGCTGATAAGCTGCGTAAGGTTTTGTATACGCCATTAAAATCTCCCGGTTTATAGAAATCGATATTACTAGTGCAATATCCTCTTTAAGATTATCGGACTCTTATCAATACCTCTTAATAAGATTTTTTTTATTTTTTTTGAAATTCACTCGACTATTCTACAAGAATTGAGTATATTAATTACAGTATGTTTTACATACAATGGATTGGAGGCAATCATGAGCGATACAAACAATGACGACAATAAAAATAAAAAGGACGATAACGATCCATTTAATTTTTTCAAATTTTCAACAGAACCAAACAAAAATAATTCTAACAATAACAAACCTAAAATCCCTATTTGGGCAATTTTGATTGCAATCTTTGTAGGAGTTACCGCCTTTAATTATTTATTTATGGCTCAAAGTGACGATACAGTAGAATTTTCGCAATTCAAAGATTTAATCGAACAAGGTCAAATTGTGAGCGTAGAATTGGGTGAAACATACTTTATCGGATACGGACCTCAAACAGGAAGCACAACCCCCGATGCAGGCACTCCTTCATACTTATTTTCTTCTACATCAGCACAAAGAACTTCTTACAGAACCGTTGGAATATTAACAGAAGATTTTTTAAAACTACTTGATGAAAAAGGCATTACCTACGAGGCAACACGACAACAAAATAATATGCTTTTTCAGTTTTTACTCAATTGGATAGTGCCGTTTGGGCTACTCTTTTTAATGTACCGCTTTATTTTCAAAAAAATGGGTGGCGGAATTGGCGGAAGTATTTTTTCAGCTGGGCAAAGTAAGGCTGCAGCCGTTGAAGAAGGCAAGGTAACAACAAGATTTAATGATGTTGCAGGTGTTGATGAAGCTAAAGAAGAACTTGTAGAAGTTGTAGACTTCTTAAAGTCTCCTCAAAAATACACTGAAATTGGTGGTAAAATTCCAAAGGGCGTTCTACTCGTAGGCCCTCCAGGGACTGGTAAAACACTTCTTGCACGAGCTTGTGCAGGTGAAGCAGGCGTTCCGTTCTTTAGAATTTCAGGTTCTGAGTTTGTTGAAATGTTTGTTGGTGTTGGCGCAAGTCGCGTTCGTGACCTTTTTAAACAAGCCCGCGAAAAAGCTCCATGTATCATCTTTATTGATGAATTAGATGCAATCGGTAAAAGCCGTGTAAACTCAATTGGAGGCGGCGGTAACGATGAAAGAGAACAAACTTTAAACCAATTACTCGTTGAAATGGACGGATTCGATGCAACAAAGGGATTAATCCTTTTAGCTGCAACAAACCGACCAGAAATTTTAGACCCTGCCCTTTTACGCCCTGGACGATTCGACAGACAAGTAAGCGTAGACCGCCCCGACGTTAAAGGTCGAGAAGCAATATTAAAAATACACTCAAAAAATGTAAAAATGGGAAGCGATATTGACTTGAGCGCAATTGCAAGAACAACTTCAGGTATGGCAGGGGCAGACCTTGCAAATATTGTAAACGAAGCTGCGATTTTAGCTGTTCGTGGCGGAAGAAAACTCGTTAACATGGAAGACTTTAATGAAGCTGTTGAAAAGTCCATTGCAGGTTTACAAAAAAAGACAAAGGTTATTAAAGAATCAGAGCGAAAAATTGTTGCCTTCCACGAAACAGGGCACGCACTCGTTGCAGCCTTTACCGAAGGTGCTGATCCGGTTCATAAAATATCAATTATTCCACGCGGTATTGCTGCCCTTGGCTACACTCTCCAACTTCCAGAAGATGATCGCCATCTTATGACAAAACGAGAATTGTATAACGAAATTGACGTACTCCTTGGTGGTCGTGCTGCAGAGCAAATTACATTTGGCGAAGTTTCTACCGGTGCTGGTAACGATATTATGAGGGCAACCGATATTGCGCGAAGAATGCTTACAGACTACGGAATGAGCGAAAAGTTTCAAAATGTAATGCTTTCCCAACGTGGATCTGGCTATGGTGCCGCAGAGCCGCAGCTTGTGCGAGAATACGCAGAAAGCACACAACAGTACATTGATGAAGAACTTGCACGCATTATGGACGAGCGATACAAGCACGTTCTTAAACTCTTAAAATCTAAAAAACAAGTTATGGATTACATTTCAGAGCGATTACTAGAAAAAGAAGTTATCGAGCAAGCCGAGTTTAACGAAATAGTAAGCGCAGAAGCAAATCTAAATAATTCCTAATTTTTAGGGGGAAAGCCTTCCCCCTGGCACAAGCCAACTTTGCCGTCTTGTGCACACCCCCTTCTTTACTAATACAACATTACATACCTGTACCGCAAAAAGGGGAGTACACATGAACATGTGTACTCCCCTTTTGCTTTTAGAAACAGTATGTTACTACCTGTTAAGGAATAGGTTCCCAAGTAGCATTAAAGAAGAGCTCATTCGCATCTCGATTCCAACCATTAGGATAACTATTCTTTGTTGCGTTTGTATACACTGTTGTAAGGCCTGAAGCACCAAATGCCTCATACTCAATAGTTGTAACACTATCATATAGCGTAATTTCTGTTAAATTTGAGCAGTTACTAAAGGCATAGTTACCTATGTGTGTTAGAGTTGCAGGAAGATTAACTACTGAAGCATTTGCATCAGAAAAGGACCAACCTTCAATAGCGGTGAGTCCTTCAGGAAGAATTACATCAGTTAAAGAGGACCGCCTAAAGGCTCCACTCGCAATGGTTTTTACAGTAGCAAGTGCAGTAAGAGAACCCGTTTTTGCAACAGGGCATAATATTAATGTATCTCCTGAAGCTGTATAAAGAACACCATCAACTGTCATAAATGACGAATTTCCAGAATCAACAATTATTGACATTAAGGTAGTAATACTACTTAATGCAAACTCACCTATTGTGCTTACACTAGAAGGAATATTTAATGAAACTAATGATGTAGTATTTAAAGCATAGCCTTCAATTGTTGTCACTGTATTAGGTATAGCAATTTCGGTAATCTCACAAAATTGGAATGCACTTTCTCCAATTATTTCTACTCCAGCTGGTATAGTATACGTAGAATCTTGTGTAGCTTTATCATGGGGGAACGCTATAAGAGTCGTTAAGCCTTTTGTAAAAAGAACCCCATCTATTGACTCATAATTTGCATTTGCAGAATCAACATTTATAGCAGTGAGTTCTATAGAAGAAGGGTTTAGATTGTTGCTTCCTATAGACGCAACACTTGCAGGAATAGTAAGCACTTCGATAAAACCAGCATTATAAAAAGCTCCGGATTTTATAGTCTTTACCGTATCTGGAATAGAATATTCAGTATCTGTTTTAGCTCTTGGATATTGTTCAAGAGCTGAAAGTTCATTGCCAACTTTAGAAAAAAGTACTCCATCTTGTGATGCATAGTTACTGTTTGCAGACGAAACATGTATTGCAGTTAGAGGTGAAGCAGCTCCAGCAAACGCCCCTGCTTCTATGGATGCAACAGTGCTTGGAATATAAACAGTACTTAATACTGGGCAATCAAAAAATGCACCACCCTCTATATTTGCTATACCTTCAGAAATAACAATACTCTCGATAGTCTGTTTTTGGTTAAAAGCATTACTTCCAATGGTTACTACTTTTTCTCCACCTATCGTAGAAGGCACAACAACATTTGTAACGCCTTTAGTATCATCAAAGTCAGTTATTGTTCCATTTTCAAAAGTAAAGAGGTTTTCATCCGTAAGCTGTATCCAATTTGCATTAAAAAGAGCATCATTTGTTATTTTATTCCAGCTTCCTTCTTTGTCAACCATTTCTGCATCGGTATAAACAGTGGTTAATCCTGTATTTGCAAAAGCATTTGCACCAATGGTATCCACAGAATCAGGAATTGTTGCAGTCGCTAAATTTGAACAGCCAGAGAAGGCATTCGCTCCAATATTTTCTACACTCGATGGAATAGCTATACTTGTTAGGGAAGTACACCCGGCAAAAGCAGACTCCCGTATTTCTTCTACCCCTTCAGGTATTGTTACTGATTCTATTGCTGCATTATTCATGAAGACTTCTGCCGAGGCTTCAAAACCTTTCACATCAGTTCCTTTAATAGTCGCAGGAATAACAACATTTGCAGGCCCATTTTCAGAATCGTAGGCTGTAATAATACCGTCATCATTAATAGTAAAAAATCTATCTTGGTTTGTGTTATACCATGTTGCACTTACAATTTCAGAGTCGATCATACCTTCTTTTACGGCAAAAGCTTTAACCGTTACAGGGCTTGGTGCATTTGTTAAATCAATTGAGTTTCCACTTGTTGATTCCCTTGTGGGGTCACTGCCATCCATTGTATAATAAATTGTTGCATCAGAAGGGGAAGTGAATACTTGCATTGGAATGTTAAAGTCAAAATTTCCACTTGAATAGCTAAAAATAGGAGCCATAACTTGCCCTGCATCTGTTGTAATAGTTGTTTCAGCAATATCAGAATCTTCAAGATTAGTTTTTGTAGCATAGGCTTTTATAGTAATTGCTTGACCTTCTAGTAAAGGGAGCCTAATTTCTTGTAAATATACAATACCTGAATCGATAGGATCAGAACCATCAAAAGCATAAAAAATTTGAGCACCCTCTGTTTCACAGGTTATACTAATAGTTTGTATACCACCACTATACTCTCCTTTTGTAATTACAGGTGTAGCTACTTTTCGTTCAACCCTCTCCATGTTGCCAATCTCAAGAGCATTTCCTTCTATTAGCATAACCTTGGTTTCCGATGTTCCAACATAGGTAACACCATCTATTATTGCTTCAATCTTTGCATACACCGTTTCACCAATAATTTCAAGGTTTTCAAAAAGAACTTCTGTTGTTACATCGTCTTGAACGATAATTGTTTTTGATATTATTTCTCTATCATATTTTGCATAATATAAAGCTATAGTTGCTTTTATGCCATCTTCAGCACTGTCATCTGAATCAATTGAACGCACTGAAGACGCCATGTGTACACCCATTAATGCATCTTTACTCACAGAAAATGTTATATCAGTATTATTATTAACTTTCCATAATGAATCACAGGACACGAGCCCTAATATTACCGCTATACACAAAAACACAAACAGTATTTTTTGTTTCATAAAAACTCCCATTTATTCATACGAACATAAATCTACCATATTATAATATAATCTAGATTTTTTTTCAATGAAACTAAAAAAATTAGCAAAATGAAAGCGTGCGATATAGAAAAATTAAACAAATGTACAACTTTACATTATGCTTATTTTATGCTATACTATTAAAAGGAGAATAACATGCAAGTTTATTACTTTACTCGTACTGGAAAATGTGAAAACCTCGCAAATCAAATTGCACAAAGCAAGGGCGTAACGGCGAAAAAAATTACCGATAACAAAGATTGGTCAGGTAAATTAAACTTTATTAAAGCAGGGGCAGCGGCTGCAAAAAAAGAAAGCTATGCCGTAGAATATGAAGCATTGGATGGAAGCGGTGAACTTATTGTAGTATTTCCTGTATGGGCAGGCACCCTTCCCCCTGCAATTCGATGCTTTTTACAAGAAGTTAAAGGGGCAAAAGTTACTGGAGTGTTATCTGCAGCTGCCACAAGTTTAAAAGCAGACGAGCAAGCCCTTTTTGACAAATATTATGAAGTAAAAGGCAAAGATATGAACGCACCAGCGGAGTTGGTAAAATAGCCCTACAACAGAGGTTTGCTCGCGGCAAACCTCTGTTGTGAAACTGTATATACTTGCTGAAACTCTCTTTTTACAGATACACTAAGTGTAGCACTACTTGGATCGAGCCAAGCGAAAGCCAAGGCTGTAAAAACGACTGGTCGGCCAATAGCCTGTGCGTTGAGCAACCTTACAATAGAAAGTATCTCCATTCCAACTACCACCAAGTGTGGTACGGGTAGAAGCATCATTATAAACATCCCAACACAATTCCGTCACGTTCCCACTCATGTCATACAAGCCTAGGGCATTTGCATTTCCACTCTTTGAAATCTCCGTATCACTTCCAGCTGTTCCTACTACATGAGTCTTATTACCTGCATTTTCATCATACCATGCATAGTCTCCAATTTCTCCTTCCCCTGTTCCATAAACACTTGTGCCTGAAAAAGTGTTTCTTACTTTAGGTGTTCCATCATTATCAAACCCTCCATGCCCTGCTGCATATTCCCATTCTACTTGTGTTGGTAAGCGGTATCCGTTTGCAGACTCATTAACTGAAGCATTATTCCAGTCACTATTATCTGTATTTGGTATTTCAGCATCTGTTATAACTGTCAAATCAACTTCTACTCCATTAACTTGTACACTGTATACTGGCGTTAAGTTTTCTCGTAAACTTAATTTATTACAAAACACTATTGCATCATACCAACTGACATAATATGCTGGGTGTGTGTCAGATATTCCATACATACTATTTGGTTGTTTAGATTTATCGGTATAATCACTATGACCATCTATTATATCTTTACCTGGCCATGTCCCCATTACAGCTAACCACTGTCCTTGGGTTACTTCAGTTTCTCCTAGGTAAAAGTCTGATACCGTTTTCTCTTCCTGTAGGTCTGGTTTACCGCCATCTGTTCCTTGGTAGTCAAAGGTGCCATCTGGTATTGCTACCAAAGTACCAGCCAAGAGGCTTTTTATATTCCACTTTGCATAAAAGGTTATTTCTCTTGTTACGGTATCACTTGCAAAATCCCATGCATTCACATTAAAACCACTAGCTTCATACCAACCAGCTAAGATGTAACCTGTTCGCGTTGAGTCATCAAGTTCAGTTATAGTTGCTCCGTAACGCAGTAATTGGTCTGTTACAGTACTTCCACCATTTTCTTCAAATGTCACCGTGTGTACTGTTCTATCATAATTATAGGAAACCGTTGTGGTGCCATCCGCTGCAATAACTACCGTTTGTGCAGTAGGAGATATAAAACCTGTATAGGTTTTTCTACCAGGTGTTACACTTGCACCTGTTGTCCCTGTTAGGTTATAGGTGTCTACAGTAGTGTAATTATCGTCATAAATATTTTGCTGATTGTGTTTAACTGTGTATCGGGTATTTGTGTTCGCCTCCCAAGCTGCATACAAGGTAATATCATCTCTTACCGTATCAGCATCAAAAACCCATTCATCGGTCAGTGCTTCATCGGTATACCAGCCTTGTAATGTGTACCCAATTCTTGTAGGATCAGTTGGCTTTGCAATTTTTGAATCATAAATTGCTAAAGCAACTTCAAGCTCTGTTGCACCATTTGTTACAAAGCTAACGGTATAGATTACTGCATCCCAAATAGCTTTTGCCTCTTTGTCTGCACCATAGATATATTCAGAATCGCTAGAAATAGAGACCCCATCAATTTGCCAAAGTGAAAAGGTTGCGCCTTCTTTACTCGGTATTGGTAATTCGCCTATTTTCATACCAGCCGATACAATTTTACTTTCAGTGTCAACCATTCCACCATTTGCATCAAATGTTAAAGTATACGTATTGAGATCCCATTTTGCATAGAGTATAATAGCATCTGTTACCGTGTCGGTGTCAAAATCCCACGCAGTAGTAAAAGATTCATCAGTATACCATCCTGCAAAGGAATAGTTTTCTCTCGTTGGGTCAGACGGTTTTTCTATTGTTGCACCATGTGGTACACTTATTGGATTAATAAAATTTCCACCGTTCGGATTAAAACTAATAATATAGTGTTCAACATTTCCCCAAACAGCTACTGCAGTTTTATCTTCTCCATACGAATAAATAGTAGTACTAATAATAGGTGTTCCATCTATTTGCCAGTATAAAAAGGTTGTTGCTTCTTTTATTGGGGTTGGCAAATCCCCTATCGAAGTATCTTCTGTAACTGTTTTATTTGTCGTATCTACTACTCCACCATTTGCATCAAAGGTAAGTGTAAACACTTTTATTACAGTATTCATGCTCGATATGTGAAGTGTGTTTCCCTCAATAATCATTCTTTTTGTTTCAGAAATTCCTTCATATTGTACGCCATCTATAGTCGCTTCTATTTTGGCATACACATTTTCTCCAATAATTGGAAGTTCTGCAAATTCAACTGTTACAGCCTCATCGTTTTCTAAAATAACGTTTTCTGAATCAATAAGACTACCACTTTCTTTATATAAGCTTATTTTTGCTAAAACGGCTTCAATACTTGAATCTATGCTTCGAACATCTGAAGCTTGGCTTATAGCTGTTAAGGCTTCTTTACTAAGAGAAAAACTAATATTTGCGGAGTTATCCACCCTCCATAACGCGCTACATGAAAGCACCACCAATGATATGATAGCGAATAATATTGAAATTACTAATTTTTGTCTCATTTATTTCTCCTAAACATTTTTTAACTTTCTATTTGCTAAACATTATATTGTAATTTTTTAATTTTTTCAACTTTGAATAAGCTACGTTTTACAAAATTTGTCGAGAATGTTAAAACCTCCCTCTTGAATAAAATCCACTTTCGTAGTATAATTATGCATATTTATTTATAAAAGGTGTATAATTATGCAACACATTGAAGGCGGAGTTTGTGCTCCTATAGGCTTTACATCAAATGCCATCTATGCAGGAATAAAAAAAGGCATAGCGCCAGAAACATATGATATTAATCCTAACATAAAAACTGATACAGCGCTGATAGTATCAGAAACAAACTGTACAGTAGCAGGTGTTTTTACAAAAAATAAAGTGCAAGCAGAACCCGTAAAACTGTGCAAAACTCGCGTTGCAGAATCAAAAGAAATCATTAGAGCTGTTATTGTAAACTCAGGAAATGCTAATGCTTGCACAGGTGAACAAGGGGCAATGGCTGCAAAAAAAATGTGTGCAGCTGTTGCAAAAAACATTTCTGACCTTACTGAAAACCAAGTGCTTGTATGCTCTACCGGAGTTATAGGAAAACAGCTCCCAATTGAAATTATAGAAGACGCAATTCCAAGTCTCGCACAGGGCTTATCGAAAGAAGGTAATGTTCTCGCACGCGAAGCAATTATGACAACCGACACTCGCTACAAAGAGTGCGCAATTG
>CAYJJW010000076.1:0-10736 GCA_964370555.1 uncultured Treponemataceae bacterium
CCAATCTATTCGCCCCGATTTTTTCATCGGTTCTCGCCCAATATATAGATTTTCTGCTACTGAAAGGTTTGGACAAAGGTTAACTTCTTGGTACACACTACTTATTCCAAGCTTTAGTGTTTCCAATACTGATTTAGGATGGATTTGTGCATCCTTAAAAATAATCGAACCCTCATCCATAATTTCAACACCGGTTAAAACTTTTATGAGTGTAGACTTTCCGGCTCCGTTTTCACCTAATAGTGCACGAATTTCACCACGATTTAAACTAAACTCTACATTGTTTAGGGCTAAAACGCCGGGAAACTCTTTACGAATACCTTTCATTGTTAAGAGTGTGTTATCATTCATAATATTGCCATATTTTTATATAATAAAAAAAATAATGCCCCCGCGAAATATATCGAGAGGCATTATTACATCAATAATTAGTAAGTTCTTACTTTGATGTCTTCTGCAGCTGTTTCAGCACGGAAAACACCTTCATCAGATTTTACCCATTTGTCTACAGATTGACCAGCTTTAAGAGCATGAGCAACTTCATAGAATTGAGGACCTAGAAGTGGGTTACACTCAACAGTTACATTTGCTTCACCGGCAACCATTGCTTCAAAGATTCCTCGAACACCATCGATAGATACTGTTTTAATATCAACAGCAGGTTTATACCCTGCTTCTTTAATTGCTTCAATTGCGCCAAGCATCATATCATCATTATGAGCATAAACACCCTTTATTTCATCACCATATGTTTTTAAGAATGATTCCATAACTTCTTTACCTTTTGCACGAGTAAAGTCACCTGTTTGAGAAGCTATAACTTCAATTCCAGGATAGTTTGCATTAATCTCGTCATGGAAACCTTTTTTTCTATCATTTGCAGGAGATGACCCTACAGTACCTTCAAGTTCTACAATTTTTCCTTCACCATCTAACAGACGAGCCATTTCAATAGCTGCATTATGTCCTTCTAAAATAACATCAGGACCAATATATGTTGCATATAAATCTTCTGATACATTAGCCATTCTGTCAACGAGAACAATAGGAATACCTGCTTGTTTTGCTTCTTCGAAAACTGCATCCCAACCTGTTTCTACAACAGGAGCAACACCAATAACATCTACACCCATTGTAATAAATGAACGAATAGCTTTAATTTGGTTTTCTTGCTTTTGTTGACCATCAGAAAATTTTAAATCAACTGTATCAAGGTTTTGTGCAGCATACCATTGAATAGAAGCTGTTTCAGCATCTCGCCAACCTGATTCTTGCCCAATTTGAGCAAATCCAACAACCAATTTGTCTCCTGAGTCATCACTGCTTCCACCTGCAAATGCAGTAAAAGCAACACAGAGAACTAACAAAACAGAAATAATTTTTTTCATTTTTTCCTCCAATAGTTTTGATATGGTTATCATACTTCAGGTATTTCCATAAGTACATGAAATTTTGTATGATTGTGGGAGAAAATTTTACGAAATTTTATTAGAGGTATATTATTTTACGAAAAAAGGTGTATTATTTTACGTTTTCTCGGTATTCACTCGGTGAAATACCGGTGATTTTCTTAAAGGTAGAACTAAAATAATGAGGATCACTAAATCCTACTGCATACGCAATATCGGAAGATCTTAGTTGGGTAGAGGAGAGTTTTTGCTTTGCGTGCTCTATGCGCATAGTGGTAACATACTCAATAAAACTTTGACTACATTCTTGTGAAAAAATACTACTAAAATGATTTGGACTCATATTCACATAAGAGGCAGCACTCCTTAAAGAAATATCCCTATCGGCATAATGCTCTGCAATATACTTTTTAGCTTTTAGCATAATTTCTGCATAGCGACTATCAGAAAAAGAATCTCTAAAATATATAACTTCCTTTAAAAGAGAATTTAGTTCTTTTATAAAAATATCAACAGATAAAATTGCATTTACAACAAACTCATGAGAGGTCATATTGGGATACACTTCTTCTACTCGCCCACCCAGTTCTTCTATTATTTTTGTTGAAGCAACAATAACATCTACTAATAAATAAGATCCAACAATAGACAATTGCAAGGGGTTATCTCCCAATAGCTTTGCATATTGTTCTGTAATGGTATCTATTTCAGAATATAATGTGTACTGTAAGTTTTCCAGTATAGAATCGTCCTGTAAAACGGCAAGTTCTTCTGAAAGGAAGTTTTGAGAAACATTCATCCCTTGAGAAGATGAGCTTAGCAAGCTATCTTTAATGAGATTTTCTTGAGATTTTAATTGTTGTCGTAAATTTGCCACATCAAATGCTTGACTTTTCTCTTCTTCAATTTTTTTTGCAATTTTATCTAAAGCACCTAATACATCCTTTGGTGCAAACGGCTTAAGTATGTACTCATCTACACCTATAGAAATAGCTTCTTTTGCAAAGTTAAATTCGTCATGACCGGAAAGAATTATAATGTGTATCCATGGCATAATTTTTTTTATTATTCTCGATAACTCTATCCCATCTAAAAAAGGCATTTTTATATCGGTAATGACAATATCTGGCTTTATCTCTTGTATTTTTTCAATTGCAACTTCACCATCAGGGGCTTCTCCAACAAGAGTGTAGGCTGTTTCACTCCAATTAATGGAAGAACGAAAACCTTCTCGAATAATTATTTCATCATCTACAAAAAAAATTTTATACATTATGTTCCTCCAAAGGCAATGTAAAAGAAACAGTTGTCCCATTCATATAGGCACTTTCAATATGAATGCAATCTTGAACGCCATAATATAATTGCAAGCGCTTATTAACATTATATAAGCCATATACAGTGGGTAAATCTTCCGGTTTTTTTTGACCATTCATTTCTTTTAATACTTTTTCTAATCGATCTTTTTGAAAGCCTATGCCATTATCTTCAACAGAAAAAATCATAGTAGTGCGCTCTCTTTTTCCAGTTACAACAAGCTTGCCTTTCCCTCTTTTATTTTTAATACCATGATATAATGCATTTTCTACAAGGGGTTGTAAAACAAGCTTCAATATTGGAACCTTTGCTATTTGCTCATCAAAAGTAACTTCATAATCCAAAATATCTCTATACCGAATTTTTTGAATAGTTAGATAGTTTTTTATGTGTTCAAACTCTTGTTCAACCGTGATCCAATCTTTTCCTTTACTCAATGAAATACGAAAAAAGTTAGAAAAAGCACGTGTAATTTCAATAACCTCATCGGTTTTCCTTGCTTCGGCTAACCAAATAATAGTATCAAATGTGTTATATAAAAAGTGGGGTGTAATCTGAGATTGCAATGATTGCATTTCTGCCTTTTGCAGGTTTTTTTGCTCTTCAATATTTTTGTCTATTAGTTGTACAATTTTTTCAGCCATCACATTTAAGTTTTTTGAAAGAGGAACAAGTTCATCTATTTCAGGAATATCTGCACGAGCATTCAAATTTCCTAATGCAATTTCAGTTGATAAAATTTCAAGATCTTGTAAAGGATCTGAAATATCTTTAAGTACTGTTCGTTGAGCAATTTGGGCAAAAATTATTACAAAACATATAACCAAAATAGTTATAATAAAGAAAACAACCATAGTTCTCTTAAATGATTCATTTGCAATTGCATTAGAATCTGTTTCTGCTACTATATATTCTTGCAATATATCATACATTAAATCTGTAACACCTCGAATTTCTTCGAGTATTTTCTCATTTTCATAATATGAGGCGCCTTGGTCAATTTGCCGTCCAAGCTGAATGACATATCGCTCAACAGTATCTAACGCTCTACCAGCAACTTCTAAAAAGTGTTGACTTTCTTCACTCGTTGTTGATTCATATATTTCATTAATCGAAATGCGAATATTTTCTATTATTTTATATTGGTCCCCTTCAACGAAGCGTACATTACCCGATACAACGCTCCAAATTTCATTAGTTATATCAGTTCGAACGGTTTGATTCAACCTATTTGCCATACTAACATTTGATATCAAACGGTCATACGATATTGTTTGAAAAAGAGAAAATAAAATTATTGTTATGGGGACAATAAGTAATAAAGCTATTATTAGTACATAAGAGCGATATATTTTTTTTCGTATGCTGCTTACCTCAAAAAAACAAAAAAAAGGTGTTCTTATTATTTTTTTCATTTTAATATCCGCGTGGTGATAAAGTGCTCAAATCCATTCCCTCTTCAAATATTACTTCGGGAACATATATTTTTTTAGGCACAGTTTTCCTCTCTATTATATCTTCAACATAGTTTAATATATCATCACCAATATAAGGGCTACACTCAATCACGCAGTTTAAATTTCCATCAATTAGAGAATCTACGGCAGCTTGTTCAGCATCGATTGAAACAATTATTATATCTCTACCCGGGGAAATAGAATTTTCTTCCAGCGCATCAATGATACCTAATGCCATGCTATCATTATGCGAAAATATTATATCTGTTTTACTATTATTTTGAAGCCAATTATGCATAACTT
This sequence comes from uncultured Treponemataceae bacterium, assembly GCA_964370555.1. Lineage (GTDB taxonomy): Bacteria > Spirochaetota > Spirochaetia > Treponematales > Treponemataceae > CAYJFX01. Next base: position 4,487 of record CAYJJW010000076.1, read on the forward strand.
CTTTGCCTAGCGAACGTAAAAAGTCTCCCGACTCACTTGAGATTATAGAAAAACGCGAGTCCTTGAGAATGACATCTCTAAAGCCAACAGAACGCCCCTCCGCTGCTGATGAACTATCAGTTCCTCTCATTTCATAAATCGAAAAAGATTCTTCTATGTCTTTATATCGGCGCTGTAAATAGTAAGCGGCTTCTCTTCCTACTTGAACATTATCAGTTCCTATGTACCCTGCATAAAGGGTTTCATCGTTAGTTGAAATATTTCTATCTGCGATAATTACCGGAATATTAGCTTGCTTTGCCTCTATAAGAACATTTTCCCATCCATCTTGAACTATAGGAACTAGTATTATCGCATCGACTTGATACGAGATAAAAGAGCGCAGAGCTTTTATTTGATTTTCTTGTTTTTGCTCGGCATTGTTATAAAGAATTTGAATATTACGCGCTTTTGCAGCATCCAAAACAGACTTTGTATGAGCTGTTCGCCATGCACTTTCAGCGCCTATTTGAGAAAATCCTACTATGATGTTTTTTTCAGTTTCTTCATTATCTTGAGAAACACTGTTTTTATTACATGAGAAATTAAATATACATAACACTAACACAATATACATAAAAAGTGCTCTATTGTTCATATTGCTATCCTTTAGCACATCAATACACTCAGCAAGAATTTTTGATAAATAATATTAAAGTAGTACGTTATCCTTAATGTATTGAACTTAAACAGTTTTGAAAATAATTATTACATGGATTTTCGTACTTGTCAATATAAGCTTTGGGTCTTTTTTATGCTTTTTATCAAAATGTTATTCCTCATACAAACCACAAAGGGATTCTGCTTTAAAATACACCTTGCTATTTTCCCTGCAAATCACTATAATCACAATATGAGCGAAAAAACACTATGCCCTTGTGGGACAAAAAAAGAGTACAAGGATTGTTGCCAACCAATTATAAAAGGTACAAATCCTGCAAAAACAGCGGAAGCTCTCATGAGAGCTCGATACTCAGCGTATGCAAAACATGAAATTGACTTCATTGTAACTTCTTGCCTAAACAATGACCAAGACAGCGAAATTGACCATGAAGAAACAAGAAAATGGAGCGAAAAATCTGATTGGCTCGGACTTTCAATTTTAAGAACAGAAAAAGGTGGCGAAAACGACACAGAAGGTGTTGTCGAGTTCACTGCTACATATCGCCAAAAAGGCTTAAAAGAAGTTCATAAAGAAAGAGCTAACTTTGAAAAGAAAAACGGTCAATGGTATTATTCATACGGCAGCATCACTCCTACAACAGTAGTGAGAGAAGGAGCAAAGGTTGGACGTAACGATCCATGCCCATGTGCTTCTGGCAAAAAATATAAACAGTGTTGCGGCCGATAATGATGGTAATTACAGGCTTTCACGCCATTGAAGAACAATTACGTCTTCTCAAAAAAAATAACACTTCTCCAGCAGATGTTGAACTAGTCTACGCAAAAGCAGGTCCTAGAGTAAAAAAAATTCTAGCACACGCAAAAGAACTCGAAGTACAAAGCCGAGAAACAAATGACAAAGAGCTTAATACGCTTGTTGCCAATTTACATGAAACGTCACAAGATCACAGAGGTTTAGTTCTTGTTTTCAAAAATGGTGAGGTACAAAAAACGCAAAACCTCGTCGAATTTGACTCATACATGGCAGAACTTACTTCAAAACAAGATAGCGGACTTACAGTAGTTATCCTTGATAATATTACTGATCCGCACAATGTGGGAGCTATCATGCGTAGCTGCGACCAATTTGGAGCAAGCCTGCTTGTTATTCCTGAACATGGGAGTGTTACAGACGGAGATGTTATTGCAAGAAGCAGTGCAGGTGCATCAACTTGGGTTCCTATTACGATTGTATCAAATCTTGTAAGAATTGTTGAAAAACTTCAAGATTTACACTTTTGGGTGTATGCAGCCGACATGAAAGGCACCCCCTTAAACGAACTGGATCTTAAGGGAAACACAGCCTTAGTTCTCGGAAGTGAAGGGTCAGGAATAAGTCGCTTGCTAAAAGAAAAATGCGATTCAATTGTTTCTATTCCCACTTGTGGAAAAATCGACAGCTTAAATGTGTCTGTTGCCACAGGCGTTCTTCTTTATGAAGCTCAACGCCAAAAAATAGTTAAAACTCAAGATACAACAGAATGAATTTTTCATATGAAGTAACCTTAGCTATTGTATGCCCTTTAATTTTTTTAGCAGGCTTTGTCGATTCCATAGCAGGAGGCGGTGGCCTCATTTCAATCCCTGCATATCTTTTTGCAGGGCTCCCCATTCACAATGCATACGGCACAAATAAGTTTTCTTCATGCACTGGAACAATTGTAGCAGCAATTAACTATTTTAAAAATGGAAAAATAAATATTCGAGTTGCATCATTTGGGGCACTAGCAGCCCTTCCGGGATCCTACCTTGGAACAACTCTTGCACTGTATCTATCCGCCACTATATTGCAATTGTCTCTGCTCATTATTCTTCCAATTGTGGCGATTTTTACCCTTACACACAGAACATTTGGAAGGGCAACAAACATTGTCCCCTTATCCCATAATAAAATAATTATCTATTCACTTATAACAGGTTTTATAATCGGTGCATATGATGGTTTTTTCGGGCCCGGCACAGGCATGTTTTTAATCCTCGTTTTTGCAGGCCTTATGCATATCGACCTTGTAGAAGGCTCAGGTACTGCTAAAGTTGTAAACCTTGCGTCAAATTTGGCATCAGTAATTACATACATAATTGGTGGCAAGGTTATGTTTTCACTTGCAATCCCTGCAGCTCTTTGTGCAATTGCAGGGAATTTCTTAGGCTCACGCTTAGCCATAAAAATAGGCGCATCATTCGTGCGCCCAGTTATAGCTATTGTAGCAATTTCACTATGCATCAAAATAATTTTTGATGTGTTTTCAAACTAAAACAAAGTTATTTTTCTCCTAGTTCTACAAGTGCTTCATGAATTGCCATAACATTCTCATAAGAAGTATTTCTTGGAACTTCACATCCCGGTGCAACTATAAAGCGCCCATTGCTTTCAGCATAACTTGCGTGAATGGTTTCTTTAACTTTATTAACATCACCTTCTAGGAGTATTTGCGTTGGATTAAAGTTTCCACACAGTACCGTATCAGTTGATTCAAAAACTTTGCTTGCATAAGAAATGTTAACAGGATAATCAATATCCAAAATGTCTGTTTTAGTAAGAGCCAACATTTCTAAGTGATGTGTTGTATCTCCACAAATATGAAGCTTAGTTTTACATCCTTTTTCATGAATTGCTTCTATCAATCTTTTTTGATAAGGAAGAGCAAATTCTTTGAATAATTCAGGCGAAATAAGTGATGTTGCGGCATCCCCTATCCCAATAATATCTGCACCTGCTTCAATTTGCTTTAAGGCAAACTCAATTTGTTGATCACACACAAAAGTTAAAAACTCATGTACATCTTCTGCCTCTTCAACCATAATATCAACCATAAAATTATTAATATCACGTAAGTCACAAGCTTCACCAACAACACCTTCTACCCAACCACATATTGCATAATCAGGATGATTCGTCTTAAAATATTTCACAGCTTCAATTCTGTCGAGAGTGCGCTCTTTTGTAAGAGAATCAAAATGCTCGAGGTTTTTCCAATCTTCAAATTCATTTAATAAAGGCTTAGAAGCATGGGGTACACCATCTTCTGGGAATGAAATTTTTGTTCCATAGGCAGAGGCTTCCCTCATCGGATCACTAATAGCGCTCAATACATCAATATTAAACTCTTTACAAAAATCATAATTAGCCTTGCAAAATTTTTCATAGTTTTGCACACATTCATCATAAGGAATGTTACTGTATCTCCCAATAATTTGCATTACAAGTGAAAAATTAGGAATTCGGTCAACAGTTTGACCATTTAAATAATTTAATACTCTCTCTCTCGATGTCATACATTATCTCTCTTTTCTTTATTTTATTTGGCTATATATTACAATAGAGAGATGTATAAGTATACATCTCTCTATTGCTTACATACCAAGAATAATTACCAGAATTATAACCAGTACTCCGGCCATTATTACAAAATCTAATATTCTTGGATTAATTTTTAGATTTTGATAAATATTATTCGGTTTTTTTCTTTTTTCTTCGTCATTTTTTTGTAAGTTTTTAAAAGATTCATACTCTTCTTTCGTTAACTCTAAAACAACTTTTTCATCTTGTGTGTTATTTTTTTGCAAGATACTTTCTCATGTCAATTGCAACTGCAATAATAATAATCATACCTTTTACAATGTAATTATAGGCAGGTGGAACTTCCAAAAATAACAAAGCAGCTGTTATCAACTGAAGAAGAATTACCCCCATGATAACGCCTCTAATTTTACCAACACCACCGGTAAAAGAAACACCACCAATTACACAAGCAGAAATAGCATCTAATTCGTAACCATTCCCAGTATTTGCTTGGTTAGATCCGATACGTGCAGATTCAAGCCAACCGGTAACACCATACATTAATCCTGCAAGGGCAAAAACCATAATAATTGTCTTTGTTACAGATACCCCTGAAACTCTTGCTGCTTCTTCATTACAACCAACTGCAAACATGTTTTTTCCAAAGGTAGTTTTATTCCAAATAAACCACATAATTACAGTAGCCAATAAAGCAAACCATACAACATTAGGGAAGATAAAATTCTTTCTAATTACTAACTGTACATAGGTTTCAGATAAACCCCCAATAGATGCACCGGTAGTGTTTGCCCCAAACCGAATGTACACAAGTGCCAATCCATATACTATAAGTTGGGTTCCTAGTGTAACAATAAATGGATGAAGCTTAAACTTTGCAACACAAAAACCGTTAAAAGCTCCAATAAATGCACCAACAACCATAACAATTAATAAAGGAAAAATAGGATTTAATGCATCGATTCCGGGATACATTTTAACGGCATTAGTAATAGGCTGAGATAAAGATGCACATATTACTGCTGTTAATCCTAAGATACGACCTGCAGATAAGTCTGTTCCTGTTAATACAACACATCCTGCAATACCCAATGCCATAACCAAGCGAGGTGCAGAAAGTGTTAAAATATTAACTATTGAAGGCCAAGATAAAAAATAACTATTAAACCCTTGAACATAAATAACCAAGGCAATAATTAAAATATATAAGGCATTATTTAAAAGTAAATCAACTACCTTTCTTTTTTTATCCTTTGGGGTTAGCAGTTTAAATTCTGCTAGATTTCTCTGGGGAGCTGTTACCACCCTCGAAAAATAATTTTTAATATTGTCCATAAAATCCTACCTTTTATACATATTTTGCAGCAAGAGTCATAATCTCTTCCTGTGTAGTTGTTTTTGCATCTACAATCCCTGCAAGTCTTCCATTTGACATAACAAGTATTCTATCGCATATTCCTAACAACTCCGGCATTTCGGATGAAACAACCATACAGCCATTCCCTTTTGCAGCTTGTTCCAAAATTAATTCATATATTTCGTACTTTGCACCAACATCAATACCTCTGGTAGGTTCATCTAAAAGCAAAACTTTTGGAGATGTAAGTAACCAACGTCCAATAATAACTTTTTGTTGATTTCCACCTGATAATGATCGTATTTTTGTTGTATGAGAAGGAGTCTTTACGCGCATAGAATCAATAGTCCATCTTGCTTTTTGCTCAATTTTTCTATCGCTAATTATACCTGCAGTTTTACAATCTTCTAATACAGATATGGTACTATTTGCGCCAATATCTAAAACAGGGAAAATACCTGTTGCTCGTCTTTCTTCTGTTAAAAGTGCAAATCCATTTTTTATTGATTTTTTTGGAGTGCTATTATCAATACGCTTCCCATCAAGATATATTTCACCTTCTTTTAAAGTAGCATAACCAAAAATAGATTCCAGTAATTCTGTTCGCTTTGACCCAACAAGACCTCCAACTCCTAAAATTTCACCTTTTTTTAATGTAAATGAAATATCAGTAATTGATGGTTGATATAAAGCAGTCAACCCTTTAACTTCCATTAAGTCTTCTCCAACAACATTTTGTTTAGGAGGATACCTATTGGTAATTTCACGACCAACCATTTTTTTAATAAGCATATCCATTGTTAAGTCTTTTGCTAAATCGGTTGAAACATATTCACCATCACGCATAACCGTAATTTCATCAGAAATCCGCAATATTTCATCCATTTTAT
>CAYJJW010000077.1:0-10672 GCA_964370555.1 uncultured Treponemataceae bacterium
ATGTAGAACAAGAAACATTTATGTTCGAGTTTTCAGGTCCGGGTAAAGTAACCAGCGACATGCTAGACAAGGGTAGTCAACTTGAAGTTTTAACAAAAGGAATCGATCTTTTCACAATGATGGAAGGTTGTAAGCTTGAGTTTGAAGTACAAGTAGACCTAGGTCGAGGATATATTCCTGCTGAGGAAAATGAGAGATATATTGAAGTTCTTGGAACTATTCCAATGGATGCAATTTTTACTCCTATTCCTAAGGTAAAGTATTACATCGAACCTTGCCGTGTTGGACAACGAAATGACTATGACAAATTAGTTATGGAAATCTGGACAGACGGAACTATTGCACCAGAAGATGCATTGGCTGAAGCTGCAAAGATCATAAAAGAACATTTTTCAATTTTCATTAATTTTAATGATAGTGAAATTGGTCGAAATGATGAGCTTGATGAAGGTGATGAAAGAATAAAGCAACTTTTAAATACACCTGTTGAAGAGCTCGAACTTTCTGTTCGTTCATCAAATTGTTTGAAAAATGCAAATATTCATACAATTGGTGAATTAACTAAAAAAACAGAAGATGACATCGCCAAAACACGCAATTTTGGTAAAAAGAGCTTGCTCGAAATTAAAGATAAACTTCTTGAGTGGAACTTGAATCTCGGTATGACCGATTACAGTCATCTTAAAAATGCGGTAAACTTCACTAAGAAAAAGGAAGAATCAGATGAATCATAGAAAAGGTTTTAATCCACTATCGAGAACATCCTCTCATAGAAGAGCTATGTCTCGCAACATGGTAACATCTTTATTTCGCTACGAACGCATTACAACTACTAAGGCAAAAGCTTTAGAAGTTCGCAAAGCTGCAGAAAAAATGATTACCAGAGGAAAGGTTGATACAGTTCACAACCGACGACAAGTAGCAAGGTTTATTTCAGATCCTGCAATTCTTGCAAAGTTGTTTACAGATATTGGTCCTAGAATGAAAGATAGAAAGGGTGGCTATACTCGTGTAATGAAGCTTGGTTTCAGACAAGGTGATGCTGCGGATGTTGTTATTTTAGAATTGGTTGATTACAAATTCGACGCAGAAAAAGAGCCTAAAGCTCCTGCAAAAGCTGAAAAGGCTGCACCTGCAAAAGCAAAATCAGCTCCTAAATCAGAACCAAAAGCTAAAAAAGCTGCAAAAGAAGAAGTTGTAGCAGACGATAAGGCTGAGTAGGGGGAATTATGTCAAAATCACATCGTGGAAAAGGTATAAAAGATCAAGTTAAAAGCGGCCGAGGAAGTTGTCCTCGCTGTAATAACGGTAACATTAAAGTTCTTTATGAACATGAAATTGATGGGGCAAAAATGACTGTTTGTAAATTTTGTAACGCAAACATTAAAAACAACCCACCACCAAAACCTGTAGTTGAAGAAGCACCTGCTCCGGCAGCTGAGGAAGCTCCTGCAGAAGAAGTAGCTACAGAAGAAACTGCTGCAGAATAATTTGTAGAGTTGTACTTAAAATTGGGAAGCAAGAATTAATAATTCGCTGCTTCCCTTTTTTATTTTAAAATATCCATGTACGGAATGCGCTACCGGGCGAAGCGATATCCTTTTGCGTTAAGCAAAAGATACAAGCGTAGCACGGGGTGGCTGAAAGCCAAGCGCCCAAAAAACTCTCTATATGCACTATTCAAAGAAAGTAAATTGTGATATACTGTAAATATGAATGTAGTAGTAATTGGTGCCCAATGGGGCGATGAAGGTAAAGGAAAGATTGTTGACTATTTAGCTGATGAAGCTGATGTAGTTGTTCGCTATGCAGGTGGTGCCAATGCTGGGCACACAATTGTGGTTGATGGTGTACAGTATGCTTTGCATTTAGTTCCATCAGGTATACTTCACAAGGGTAAGAAAGCCTATTTAGGAATGGGGATGGTTATTGACCCCAAGGCCTTGTTTGAAGAGCTTGCCATGCTTAAAGAAAAGGGTATTGATTGGGAAGGTCGAGTGTTTATTTCAGATCGAGCCCATCTTGTATTACCTCGTTACAGAGAAATGGATAAAGCACGTGATGCTGCACGAAAGAATCCTATTGGAACAACCGGGCGAGGGATTGGTACTACATACTCAATGAAATCCGAACGTGATGGTATTAGGTTAAGCGATTTAACCTGGAAAGATAAAATGGATGAGTTAGAAGAGGAAGACAGAGCCTTTTTAGCTCCCTATATTGATGACTTAGTGAAGATGCGAGTTGACATTACTGCCGATCTTTGGAAGTACAAAGATTCTAAGGTATTAATGGAAGGAGCACAAGGAGCCTTGTTAGATCTTGATTCAGGAACATATCCTTATGTTTCATCTGGTATGTCATGTGCATCCGGTGCTGCTGTTGGTTCGGGTCTTGGGCCAAAGAATCTTGATGAAATTTTAGGTGTATTTAAAGCCTATTCAACACGTGTAGGTAACGGACCTATGCCAACTGAATTTGATGAAACCACTCAAAGTGAATTATATCATTATGTTCGTGAAACTGGGCGTGAATACGGTGTAACAACTGGAAGGCCAAGACGATGCGGGTATTTAGACCTTGTAGCTTTACGTTATGCCTGTAGGGTAAACTCTATTACAAGTCTTGTTTTAACCCACTTAGACATCTATGATACTTTAGATGAAATTGAAGCATGTGTTGCATATGAAGTAGATGGAAAAGAAATTACAGATTTTCCATCATCAATTGAAGCCTTAGAAAGAGCAAAGCCGGTTCTTAAGAAGTTTACTGGTTGGAAAACTGCATTAAACAAGTGTAGATCATATGAAGATCTTGCAGAAAATGCTCGTGTATATGTTGAGTTTATTGAAAAATACTGTGAGACTCCTATTGGGATAATTTCAGTTGGATATGAAAGAGACGATACTTTTGTAAGAAAAGAACCGTTTAAGGGGTAAGGTATGGTTACACTCGCGGATATTGGGAATTATACTTTCCCTGCACTATTTAATAATTCGGTTAAAAGCTTTTCGGAGTGTAACGCCTTATCATTTGTAAACTCAGTTCCACTGACATATGCACAAGTTGGATCGAAAACTACAGACGTAGCAAAATTATTGGTATCTTTAGGTATAAAAAAAGGTGATAAGGTTGCAATTTGGAGTGGTAGTGATCCAAACTGGTGTATTGCATATTTTGCAATTGTTAACTATGGAGCAATTGCTGTTCCGATTTTGCCTGACTTTAGTTTAAACGAAGTAGAGACTATTTTAACTCATGCTGGTGTGTCAGGTATTTTTATTTCTGAAAAAATGCAAAAAAGCACTTTAACCCTTTCACCTGAAATAATTCCATTTATAATTCGTGTTGAAGATTTTGCTATTTTACGAAAGAGTGGAAAAGAAATTGAAGAACCTTGTGACTCTTTACATTCTGTAAAAGAAGTAGCTCTTCCAATCGTGACAATTGAAGAAGAAGACACCGCGTCGATAATTTATACTTCTGGAACAACTGGTCGGTCAAAGGGAGTAGAATTAACTCATAAGAATCTTATTTTTATGGCAATTCAAGTTCAAACCGTACAGAGAATTAATAAGAGAGACAGATGTTTATCATTTTTACCCTTATCTCATGTTTATGAGTTTAGCCTAGGCTTCGTACTTCAATTTATGAATGGCTCGTGTGTATATTATTTAGGGAAGCCTCCTACAGTATCTACATTATTGCCTGCTTTTAAGGTTGTACGACCTACAATTGTATTAAGTGTTCCAATAATTATGGAAAAAATATACAAAAATAAGATTGTACCAACATTTACAAAAAAAGAATTAGTAAAAAAATTATACTCAATTAGATTCTTTCAGGTGATTTTGCATAGAATAGCGGGTAAGTCTCTTAAAAAGACCTTTGGGGGAAGACTTCGCTTTTTCGGTATAGGTGGAGCAAAAGTAGATCCTGTTGTTGAGCAATTTATGAAGGATGCAAAATTTCCTTATGCAATTGGATACGGCTTAACAGAAACAGCTCCACTTTTAGCAGGGAGCAATCCAAAAAATACCGTACCCGGAACGGTTGGCCCTGTTATGGAAGGTGTTAAGCTTAAAATTCTTGATCCTAATCCTGAAACTGGAATAGGCGAAGTTGTTACTAAGGGTGATAATATTATGAAAGGGTATTATAAAGAACCTGAATTAACAGCTGACGTTTTTACTACAAAAGAAGATGAATGTGGTGAAGGTTGGTTTAGAACAGGAGACCTTGGAGAAATAACCAAGGGAAGATTATCTCTAAAAGGAAGGCTTAAAAATATGATTTTAGGCTCTGGCGGGGAGAATATTTATCCTGAAGATATTGAATTTGTGTTAAATCAGCATCCTAAGGTTTTAGAATCTTTGGTGGTTGAAGATGATAATGGGCTTATTGCCCTTGTTCAACTTGATGAGCAAAAAATTACCGATAGTATTATTAATACTGTTGAAGATATTAAAGAAGCTATTCTTTTTAAGCAAGAAGAAATTTTATCAGAGATAAAATATTTTACCAATAATCAGGTAAATAAGTTTTCGAAGGTATCTGTTGTAAAAGCGGTTGGGGAATTTGAAAAAACAGCCAGCTCAAAAATTAAGAGATATTTATATAACTTAACAGGAGGAGATAAAACCCCTCCTAAAGATAACTAGTTTTGAAAACGCTTCTTGAATGAAGCGTTTTTTTTATATTAAGAGAGAATTTTTGCTATTGCATTTAATTCATCTGTACTAAAAGTAGTATTTTCTAAAGATGCTACATTTTCAATTATTTGTTCTGGTTTTGATGCCCCAATTAATATGCTTGTAACTATTTCATCTTGTGCTAAGTATGCAAGGGCCATTTGTGCTAGCGTTTGTCCTCGTGATTTTGCAACAGTATTAAGATTGGAGATTTTGCTTAGCATGTTTTCACTTAAACTTTCTTCTTTTAAAAATCGTCCATCTGTTTTTATTCTTGAATCATTTGGTATTCCATGCAAGTATTTGTCAGATAAGAGGCCTTGTGCTAAAGGGGTAAAAACTATAAGTCCTTTTTTTAAGGCCTTGCATTCTTTTTTTAATCCGTTGGTTTCGATTGTTTTATCAAGCATAGAATATTTGTTTTGATTAATAACAAAAGGGCATTGTAAGGAATTCAAAATTTCACTCGCTTTTTTCATAGTTTGACCATCATAATTTGAAAGTCCTACATAAAGGGCTTTCCCCTGTTGTACAATTGAAGAAAGAGCACCCATGGTTTCTTCTAATGGTGTGTTCGGATCCATTCTGTGGTGGTAAAAAATATCTACGTACTCAAGTTTCATTCTTGTAAGACTTTGGTCTACACTTGAAATTAAGTACTTTCTTGAACCCCAGTCTCCATATGGGCCTGGCCACATGGTGTAGCCTGCCTTTGTTGAAATGATAATTTCATCTCGGTATGGTTTTAATTCACTAGAAATAATAGTGCCAAAATTTTCTTCGGCGCTTCCAGCTTCAGGGCCATAATTATTTGCTAAGTCGAAATGTGTAATCCCTGTATCAAAGGCTGTGCAACAGAGATTTTTCATTGTTGTTATATCTGCATTTGTTCCAAAGTTATGCCATAGGCCAAGTGAAAGTAGGGGGAGTTTTAATCCGCTGTTTCCGCAGAGTTTATATACCATTGAATTGTAACGGTCTGGATGTGCCTTATACATTTTGAATGCCTCATTTTTAATGTTATATTACTTAGTATTACTGTAGAAAGTAAACATGTTTTTTCCCTTATTTTTTGATTTATACATTGCTTGGTCAGCCTTTTCAAAAAGTTCTGAGTATGTTATACCATCGTTTGGTGCCTGTGTAATTCCTATGCTAGCTGAGACGGTAATATCTATTCCAGTATTATTACTGTATGTATGCTTAATATCATCACATAAGCTTTGAGCTTTTTCAATTAAAACTTTTTGATCCAAGGTATCAGTAGTGAAAGCAACAAATTCGTCGCCCCCAATTCTTGCAATAAAATCATGTGAGCGGAAGTGTTGTTTTATTGTTTTGTACACATTGCAAAGAACATCGTCTCCATATGCATGACCAAAATTATCATTAATTGCTTTAAAATTATCTAAATCAATCATAAAGAAGGTACCATGTGTATGTATTTGTAAGTGATTATCAACATACATCATTGAAGCTTCTTTGTTAAGTCCACCGGTTAGAGGGTCTCGTTCAGACTTATCTTTCAGTGCTAAGTGAGATTCTTTTTCGGCGTGTATTTCAGATATAACAAAAAAAGCTGTAACATCATTTGTATCTTCATCAATTTTGCTTTGCATTAAAAGCTTATGCCAGCGATAATCAAGATCACTATGAGGTGTTCGGTACTCGTAAACAATCTTTGAAATGCCTTGGCTGTGCAACTCAATTATATTTTGGGGTAAAATTTTTAGTCCAATGTTTATATCATCCGGGTGCATAAATAGTTTTGAAGTTTTTGTGTGAAAATCAGTGTACGATGTGTAGTCTGATGTATCTGCGTCGATTCCATAGATAACTAAACGATTAACTTCATCTTTGGTACAGTTAAATTCAACAAAAACTTTTGATAAACTAAACAGTGCAGATTTGAGTAAAAACTCTTTGCTGATTGTATCTTCAAGTTCTGTAGCTTTCTTTTTGTAGTCATGTAAGTTAATTATATAAAAAAGCATAAGCAGTGCAACGTAGAATAAAATTAAAATTAAGGTTGGAAGTATTATTTGTTGAACTTCAATGCCTTTAATCATGCTATCAAGGCTATAAATATTGGCATTGTATATTAAGTATGAAACAAATAAAACACAAAGTAATGACATGTATGTTAACAGTTCTGTATTTTTTTCTATTATTTGTAAGTACTTAGCAGATACAAATTTATTGAATAAAATGATTGCAATGTTATGAACAACAAAAGATAATAAACCTGTTAACCAGAAAAAATATGCGTCAGTTACGATAGTTAGAATATTTAGCGAACTAGTAAGTGCAAATATTGAAATTATTATTGCTCTAAATACAAACAAATGGAGTATTAAACCAAGTGTAACGGTGAGGATTGCAATAAATGCAGATTTAAATAAAATCCATATTTGTGATAACAAAAGCACCACCAAAAGAAAATAGTGAAAACTTGAAAATTCAGATAAAAGTTGTAAAATTAATACTACAACTAGTGCATTTAAAATGCAAAAAAGATATTGTAAAAAATGATATTTAGATTTTTGAAAAATTCTTGATGCTAGCTCAAAACAAAGCCTTGAATGAATTGATACTATTAATGCAAATGCTAAAATATATGGTAATGACAAAAAACACTCCGTTACTTTGCCGTGTTAAATGTAATAAACTGTAGGAAAATCGGGCAAAACTTTTTTTTAATATAACATAATTTTATAAAATATGCTATAGGGTTTTATTATTCTCTGTGTAAAAAAAGAAGAAAATTTATGTAAAAAAAAAGCTCAACACCTGAGTGCTGAGCCAATAAATTAACTAACTAAAGAACTAGAATTCTCGTTTTGCAAGATATTCGTATTCTTTCCATTGTCGTTTTGCTTTAACAACTGCTGAATCGAGGAGCATTTGAGCTCTTTCAGGATTTGCAAGTTTTAGTACTTTGAATCGAACTTCTTTGTACATAAAGTCTGCTAAGTTGAAGTCTGGTTCTTTTGAGTCTAGCATGAAAGGATTTTTTCCTTCTTCTACTAAACGTGGGTCGTATCTGTATAGAGGCCATAAACCGCTTGTTACAACTTCTTTTTGGTTTGTTAAACCATTAGCCATGTTAATACCATGGTTAATACAGTGACTGTATGCGATAATGATTGAAGGACCATCGTAGCTTTCAGCTTCTTTGAATGCTTTAATAGTTTGAGCCATGTTTGCACCCATAGAAATGTGAGCAACATAAACATATCCATAACTCATAGCAATCATACCGAGGTCTTTTTTGCTCATTGTTTTACCGCTAGCAGCAAATTTAGCAACAGCACCAATAGGAGTTGCTTTTGACATTTGTCCACCAGTGTTAGAATAAACTTCTGTATCCATAACAAGGATGTTAATGTTTTTGCCTGATGCAATAACGTGGTCAAGACCACCGAAACCGATGTCATAAGCCCAACCGTCACCACCAAGAATCCAGTGTGATCGTTTGATGAAGTGGTCAGCTAGAGAATCAAGTTCTTTTGCAACAGGATCTGATGATTTTGCAAGTTCTGCTTTAAGAGCAGCAACATCTTTTTGTTGTTGTGCAATTGAAGCATCATCTGCTTGTTCGTTAGCAACGATTTTTTCAACCAATGCTTTTGATACACCAGCAGCAATTGCTTTTTCTGCAACTTCACGTGCGTGGATAGCAAGTTTATCACTTGTTAATCTCATACCCATACCAAATTCTGCAGCATCTTCAAACAATGAGTTAGACCAAGCTGGTCCTCTTCCGTTTGCATCTTTTGCATAAGGTGTTGAAGGTAAGTTACCACCGTAGATTGAAGAACAACCTGTGGCGTTAGCAACAATAGCTCTATCACCATATAATTGGCTAAGAAGTTTTACGTATGGAGTTTCACCACAACCAGCACAAGCACCTGAGAACTCAAATAGAGGTCGTTTGAATGCTAAGCCTTTTGCAGTTCCTAAGTTAAGTGTTGAAGCATCTGCATCTGGTAATGATAAGAAGTAATCCCAGTTTGCAGCTTCTTCATGGCGTAATTCTGGTGTGTAGTGAACAAGGTTAATTGCTTTTTTGCCTTCTTCTGTTTTGCTCTTAGCAGGACATGCTGAAATACAAAGACCACAACCTGTACAGTCTTCTGTAGAGATTTGAAGAACAACTTTTTTGCCTTCTTCTGCTTTTGGTTTAATATCGCAAGTTTTGAATGTTTTTGGAGCTTTAGAAGCTTCTGCATCAGTAAGAGTTTTCATACGGATACAAGCATGTGGACATACAACAGTACATTGACCACATTGGATACAAAGATCTGTGTCCCAGCAAGGTACGTTTTCTGCAATAGCTCGTTTTTCAAATTGTGTTGTTCCTGTAGGGAATGTTCCATCTTCTGGAAGTTTACTTACTGCAAGTTTATCGCCTTGTTGTACAGTAATTACACCAAGTACGTCACGTACGAATGCATCGTCAGATGTTGCCATAGCAGGAATCATGTGTACATCACCAGCGGTTGTTGAAGGATAATCAACTTTTTCAACTGCAGCAAGAGCCATGTCGATAGTGTTGATATTTTTTTCAACAATTTCTGCACCTTTTTTACCATATGATTTTTCGATGAATTTTTTCATGTATTCAACAGCGGTGTCTTCTGGAAGAACACCTGAAATCTTAAAGTATGCAGCTTGCATAACAACATTGATACGGTTACCCATTCCTGCTTTTTCTGCAATTTTGAATGCATCAATTACGTAGAATTGTAAACCTTTGTCAATAATTACTTGTTGTTGTTCAACAGGAATATTTTCCCATACAGTTTTTGCATCAAAAGGACTGTTAAGTAAGAATGTTGCACCTTTTTTTGCTGATGAAAGCATGTAGTATACTTGCATATATGAGAATTTATGACATGCTACGAAGTCTGCACTGTTAATAAGGTATGGGCGTTTGATTTTTTTAGGACCAAAGCGTAAGTGAGAAACAGTGAAACCACCAGATTTTTTAGAGTCATATGAGAAGTAAGCTTGAGCATTAAGTTCAGGTTTAGCATCCCCAATGATTTTAATTGAGTTTTTGTTAGCACCAACTGTACCATCTGAACCTAAACCATAGAACATAGCTTCGTTCATTTCTTTGTCATCTAGTGTCCATGATGCATCGTATGCAATGCTTTTTCCAAGAATGTCGTCTTCAATACCAACAACATATTTGTTTGTATTTTTTGAACCTAAGTCGTCAAAAATACCTTTAACCATTGCAGGTGTGAATTCTTTTGAACCTAAACCGTAGCGTCCACCAACAACAACGTCAACTTTTCTTCCTGTTTCAGCAAGAGCAGTTTGTACGTCTTGGTATAATGGTTCTCCAAGTGATCCTGGTTCTTTTGTTCTGTCAAGAACGGAAATATATTTTACAGATGCAGGAAGAGCTTTTACAAAAAGGTTTGCATCAAATGGGCGGTATAGGCGAACTTTTACAGTACCTACTTTTCCGCCAGCAGCGTTAAGAGCGTCAACAGTATCTTCTACTGTGTCTGCACCTGAACCCATAATGATGATAACTTTTTCTGCGTCAGCAGCACCAAAGTAATCAAATACATTGTATTGTCGACCAGTTAATTTTGCGAATTTGTCCATTTCTTCTTGAACGATGGCAGGAACAGCTTCGTAGTATTTATTTACACCTTCTCGGCTTTGGAAATAAACGTCAGGGTTTTGTGCAGTACCACGAACAACAGGAGCTTCAGGAGTAAGACCTCTTTTTCGGTGAGCTTGAACAAGTTCATCGCTTACCATTTTGTGCATTACTTCAAAAGAAACTTCGTCTACTTTTTGGATTTCGTGTGATGTTCTGAATCCATCAAAGAAGTGTAAGAAAGGAACTCTTGCTCTAAGAGTTGCAGCATGTGAAATAACTGCTAAGTCCATTGCTTCTTGTACACTGTTTGAAGAAACCATTGCCCAACCTGTTTGACGACAAGCCATAACGTCTT
>CAYJJW010000078.1:0-10497 GCA_964370555.1 uncultured Treponemataceae bacterium
TCACAAAAATTGGTGCACCATACTACTGCTGGCACGATAGAGATATTTGCCCAGAAGGCGATACATTAGCAGAAAGTGAAAAAAATCTTATTACAATTACAGATATGCTAAAAGAAAGACAAGACGCAACAGGCGTAAAACTTCTTTGGGCAACAGCAAACGCATTTTCAAACCCACGTTACATGAATGGTGCTGCAACAAACCCACAATTTGATGTTGTAGCTCATGCAGGTTTCCAAGTAAAAACTTGTATCGATGCAGCAATCAAATTAGGGGCAGAAGGATACACTTTCTGGGGTGGACGCGAAGGTTACATGAGCCTTTTAAACACTCAAATGAAAAAAGAACAAGAACACATGGCTACATTCTTAACAATGGCTCGTGACTATGCTCGAAAAAATGGATTCAAAGGTTGTTTCTACATTGAACCAAAACCAATGGAACCATCAAAACACCAATACGACTTCGATGCAGAAACAGTAATGGGATTCTTACGAAACTACGGCTTAGACAAAGACTTCAAACTAAACATTGAAGCAAACCATGCAGAACTTGCAGGCCACGACTTCTACCACGAATTAAACATCTGTGTAGAAAACGATATGCTCGGTTCAGTTGATGCTAACCGTGGTGACTTTATCAATGGATGGGACACAGACCAATTCCCTAACGATGTTGCACAAACAACACTCGCAATGGATGCAATCCTTGAAATGGGTGGATTCAAAACAGGTGGATTAAACTTCGATTCAAAAATCAGAAGAAACTCAACTGATCAAGACGACTTATTTATTGCTCACATTGGTGGTATGGATGTATTTGCTCTTGGTTTAGAAAAAGCTGCAGCAATGAGAGAAGATGGTCGTTTAGCAAAAATGCGCAAAGACAGATACTCATCTTTCGACTCAGGAAACGGTGCAAAGTTTGCTAAAAAAGAAATGACTTTAGAAGAACTTGCAAAAGCTGCTCCTGAATATAAAGATTTAAAAGTAGAATCAGGAAAACAAGAATTGTACGAAAATATCTACTCAAACATTCTTTATAAATAAGATAAGTCTTTAAGTATCAAAAACCCTGTTTCCCGATGAAACAGGGTTTTTTGCGTTAAAAACACCTTGCGACTATTATTGTTATAGTATATACTTATAATAGAAAGTCTTTAAAATAAGAAGAGGTCTGAGGGTTAGTTATGCAAATTATACCTATTGCAAGTGGAAAAGGTGGAGTTGGAAAAAGTCTAGTAGCGGCCAATTTGGCAATCGCTTTAGGAAAAGCAGGTAGAGATGTCGTTGTTGCAGATCTTGATATCGGAGCTTCAAACCTACACTTAGCATTTGGATTGCAATTACCAAGAGTTGGCTTAGGAACATTTTTATCAGGAGCATCTAAATTTGATGAGATAATAATTCCTTCCGGATATAAAAATGTTCGCTTTATTGCAGGCGATTCAGAAATACCAGGACTCACTGCCATTCCATATGGGAAAAAACGCTCTTTAATAAAATACTTACAAAATATACAAGCAGATTTTTTACTGCTAGACTTAGGGGCAGGCACACACCTTACTATTCTTGACATGTTTTTATTATCCCCTCAAGGAATTCTTGTAACAGCACCTACAGTAACGGCAACACTCAATGCATATCTATTTTTAAAAAATGCAGTATTTAGACTTATGTATAATTCTTTTCCTAAAAAATCGGAAGCCTACAAATATCTTGAAAAAATGAAATCTAGCCCAAGAGAATTACAACAAATATATATCCCAAAACTTCTTGAAAACATTAGCAAAGTTGACCCTCAAAATGCAGCTGTATTTGCACAACACATGAGCCAGTTTAAACCTCGCCTTATAATGAATATGATAGAAGATCCTAAAACTGCAGACAGGGCTTTAAAAATAAGAAAATCGTGCATGGATTACCTAGGCCTTGATATAGATTACCTTGGTATTATTTTTAGAGACCCAATGCAAGATGTTTCTTTAGCATCACGAATACCAATTACGATGTACAAACCTCAATCTATTTTATCTCAATCAGTGTACAGAATTGCAGATAAGGTAATTCAGTCAAAAAGTTCAGCATTTACCGGGAGCAATATTACCGATAATGGCTTTGATACAATTGAAAACGATGCAGAAACAGATTATGAATCAAAAATGTCTTATATAGAAGATCTTATCGGTTCAGGTGCTCTTACAACAGCAGACCTTGCAGACACCATAAAATCTCAACAATATGAAA
Source organism: uncultured Treponemataceae bacterium (assembly GCA_964370555.1). GTDB lineage: Bacteria > Spirochaetota > Spirochaetia > Treponematales > Treponemataceae > CAYJFX01. The sequence goes on from CAYJJW010000078.1 coordinate 2,247, forward strand.
TAACCCAACTTAGAAATGCAAATAATCTATTAAAGTCAAAAATTCTAAAGGCTCACTCACAAGGATTTAGACTATGATATTATCCCTACAATACCCCTCTTGGATTACTCCAGAAATTTTCCCCGGAGTGCCTTTTCTTGGACTCATTCGCTGGTATGGCCTTATGTATATATTTGCCTTTGGAACAGCAATTATGGTTTTTAGAAAACTCACAAAAGAAGGCCGTCTTGATGAAGGAAAGCTAAAAACAACCGATGACGATGTGTTTAGTTTTTTTTCTTACGGAATAGTGGGACTATTACTGGGAGCACGTATTTTTGGAACACTCGTCTACGATACAAGTGGAATATACTGGCAAAAACCATGGCTTATTTTTTGGCCATTCAATGAAGCAGGAACATTTACCGGTTTTTCAGGCATGTCATATCATGGCGGTTTTGTTGGAGGATTTATTGGAATGGTTGTATGGTGCATTCTAAAAAAACGCCCTCTACTCAAATGGATTGACGCAATGGCCGTTTCGATTCCACTGGGATACACATTTGGAAGACTGGGTAATTTTTTGAATGCCGAACTATATGGGCGAATAACAACAGCTCCCTGGGGAATTATATTTCCAACTGCACCAAAATTTTCAGCATCAATTCCTTGGGTTCAGCAAGTTGCAGAAGAAGCTGGCCTTTCTATTGCAAGTGACTCATTATTAATAAATTTGCCCCGTCACCCAAGCCAATTATATGAAGCGCTTTTTGAAGGCATTGTACTATTTTTGATACTATGGTTTTTACGAAAAAAATCACCTTTTACCGGATTTTTAACTGCAGTATACACCATGGGATACGGATTGTTTCGTTTTGTAATAGAATACTTTAGAGAGCCCGATGCAGATATAGGTTATAGAATTATTGCCGAACCTAATGCTCCAATTTATTTTAATCAATCTCTTTTAAATCTTTCAACAGGACAGCTTTTTTGCTTAGCTATGATATTTGGAGGCATTGGCCTTTTAATTGTACGCACAATACAAAGCAAAAGACTTTCTAAATAAGAGTAGAAAAAAACAAAGTGACAAAATCACTATAATTGTTATTTTAAGACAAAAACCTCTTGAGTTAAACTAAAAAATGCGTTATAATTATTCCGCATATGTAGGAGGTAAATAACATGGCAGTATCAAAAAGAACTCTCAGCTCAATCATTCTTCAGTTAGCAGTTTCTCTATTTTTAGTTGCATCCGGTATTTTAACTGTTCAACTTGATGGGGGCTTTTTAGGCAGAATGCAAGCAGGCTTTAGCGGAAACGAAATCGCATCTGCAATACACAGTCTACTCGATGGAGATTTTGCAAGTTTTATCATAATAATACTCGGACTATGTGAAATCATAGCAGGTGTATTTTTGTTTTTAAACTTTTTTATCAACACAGGAAAAATCACAAACCTATTTGTCTTTATTATAATTATAGTATGGTGTGTAGTTATTGCTCTTGTTGACATCCTTGGAGGCGGAGGTCTTTTAGATGGCGCTTTCTCAAGCTTGGCAGCATTTTTATCTTTTATACGAAGTGTTTCATCACATTTATTAGTACTTGGAGCTTTACTCCTTGTTTGGAAAAAATAAATCGGGGCAAACCCCTTTGGTCCATTAGCTCAGTTGGATAGAGCGATTGCCTCCTAAGCAATAGGTCGGACGTTCGAATCGTCTATGGGCCAGCTTTACAGTATAGGTTATGAATTAGAATCCAAAATTATATACAATCATGTAAACCTATACTAATATAAAATAATTATTAAAAAAGTGTAACTTTTTTAATAAAAGACAGTTTAAATTTGTGGGCATTTTTATTTTAGTTATATGGCAAAAGAATACTATAAAAAAACCACATATCATTGGAGGTTATATGAAAACGGTTTTAGTTGTAGACGATTCGCATATAATGCGAAACATTGTCAAAAACTCATTCAGCGCACTCAACATTCCTTGCGAATTCCGTGAAGCACGGAATGGAGCAGAAGCTCTACATATCGTCAGTAATGAAAAAATTGATTTGGTTCTTTTAGACTGGAACATGCCTATGCTATCAGGCTTAGACTTTTTAAAGAAAGTAAGAAGTGTTCCAAGCCTTAAAGAATTACCAATTGTTATGATTACCAGTGAAGCAGCAAGATACAATGTTGTTGAAGCCGTAAAGCATGGGATTACTGCATATCTGGTAAAACCATTAAATCAAGCAGCTTTTATGAAAACAATATCAGGCATAACATTTTAAGGAGAAAGCTATGGAAAAGTATGTACAACCTTTTATCGACACTTGTGTTACAGTATTTCAAGATTTTATTAATCTTAAAGCAAACCCACAAGTACCTTATTTTATTGAAAAGGCAGAATCAACAAATTGGGATATCTCAGGAATTATTGGTCTTTCAGGTGAAGCACAAGGTGCAGTTTCAATTTCAATGAAACAAGATTTTGCAATACAAGTTTCTAACCTATTAACAGGTGAAACACATAATGAACTTGATGAGATGGTTATTGACGCTGTAGGTGAAATAATCAATATTATTGCAGGTAACGTAAAAAAAGACTTAGAAGAAATGTTCAGATTAGTTATTTCTTTGCCAACTATCGTAAAAGGTGCTAATCATGAAACTTTTTGGCCAAGTCAAAATGCACGAGCAATATGTATTCCATTTACTGTTGATGAAAAGTACCACTTTGTATTAACAGTTGCCCTAAAAGGAGAAGCATGAGTTCAGTCAAGTCTGCTTTAACAAACTTTATTTTCTCAGGAAAGTATACTCATATTGGTGGAGAAAATGTTTCTGAGGCTCGAGAAAGCACAACATATGCACTATACAATGGACTAATGCTTACAGGTATTATTGGTGTTACTATATTCTTTATCATAAATATAGTAACACGTAATGTAAACCCTATAATGTTATACATCGATGTTATTTTGTTTGTATTTTTAGTTACTATGGTTATCATGGCACGAACTAAAATGTCTCTTTGGATACCTGCAGGCTTAGCATCCGGTTTTTACACCGTTTTCGCATGCTACATGCTGTATTCTGCATCATCTGGCGACAGTTCCCCCATATGGTTAATGCTTGTACCTACAGTAATAATCTACTTAATGAAAAAAACATTATCTCAAATTGTATTTTGGATATCTTTTATCACTTCTGCGTATATTTTCTTTATAGCTCAAACATACGAGGTGTCATTAGGCGCTCGATACTTTGGTGTATTTGTTATCCTCTATGTATTTGGTAGAGTAGTTAGCACTTGGCTAGAATCATTAACTCAAAAAGCAATAGAAAACTCAAAATTACTAGAAGAAGAAACTGAAGAGTTAAATGCTATGAGAAATAATATTGACCTCGGTATTTTTCTTCTAGATCAAGACTTAATGCTACAACCATTATACTCAAAACACTTAAGCGAAATTTTTGAAGCAGACAGTCTTGCAGGTGCAAATTTCCTATCTCTTTTTAGAGGAACTCTTTTACCTAATGAAGTAGATTCACTAGAAGACTATTTAGGAATGATGTTTACAACACAAGATACAACCTTACTTGAAAGTATAAATCCTTTACAGCAAACTAAATGGCAAGGTTCACAGGGGACAAAACACCTTTCAATCACTGTATCAAGAATTGAAAAACAAGGTAGCCCGCTTTTACTTGGTACCGTTAAAGATATTACAAAAGAAGTTGAACTTGAAAGACAAATTGCAATAGATGAAGAAAATCGCCAAAAAGAAATGAGAATTATGGCAGAAATTATGCATGCCTCTCCTGAAGCTTTAGGCGAATTTATTTCTGATGCAGAGCATGAATTTGGCGAAATTAACAATATATTAAAGTCAAATACAAGCACACATATTGTAACATTGCAACAAGTATATCAAGGTGTTCATGCTATAAAATCAAATGCTCTAATTATTGGCTTACAAACACTTGCAAATAAACTTCATGAACTAGAAACCGGCATAAATGAAAGAATAGGCCGTGGAGGCTTATATGCAGATGTATTATCACTGATGTTTGAGCTTGAAAAAATTATGCATGAAGTAGACGGGATGAAAACTATCATAAAAAGAATGGATCAGTTTTCATCTAGCGCCGCTGCAACAGATACAAAAGGTATATTTGTAAAATCTATCTTAAACACCATCGATAAAATTAATGGTGGTACAGAAGAAGGAATGCATAAAGTTATTGAACTTGATGTTCAACAATTAGAATGGGATGATATTTCTTCAGAAAAACGTCGTGATATTAAAGACATCGTTCTCCAACTTATAAGAAATAGTTGTATTCATGGTGTGGAAACAAAAGAAGTTAGAGCACAAAAAAACAAAGATGAAAAAGCAACTATCCATCTCAGTATTATAAAACAAGATGGACACCTTTTAATAGATTGTGGAGATGATGGTAGTGGTATAAACTATGAAAAAGTTCTTCAAAAAGGAAAAGAGATGAACTTATTACCTGAGTCTACCACAGTTGAAGACAAAGGCACTCTTATGAAGCTTTTAACATCTCCTACCTTTTCTACAGCAGACACTGTATCACAATATGCAGGCCGCGGTGTGGGTTTAAGCTTAATAGTTGATAAAATTAAAAAATATGGCGGAAAGCTTAAAATTAAGTCATCTAAAGATGTTGGAACTTCTTTTATTTTAACTATGTAAGTAATTTTCAGTAGAGATTAATTTTGGTCGTATCATTTGATACGGCCTTTTTTGTTGAAATTATATTATAAAATTAGTATCTTAAAAAAGGAGGTACTAATGGCATATCATTACCACTCAACCGTAAAAAGTCGCATAAAAAAAGGGTTATTACAAGGTTATGACTTTGTATTTGATTACCCACGTATAGGAGAATGTTTAGTATTATACTTTTCTACAAAGCCATATAAAGTTCCTATTCGCCCGTACAGGTATCATGAATACGAAAAATATTTAGGAGAAATAACCGGGAATCATCGAAAAATTAAACTTGCGCAATAGCTAAAATCATAGTACAATAGAACAAGGAGGAAATTATGACACTAGAAAATGAGGATGTCAACAACTTACTTGATATGGCAAAACATGAGTCTCACCTTTTAAACTCAGGAGAAAAATTTGTTCTTAGAGATTTATTTAAAGGCTATCAATGGGACAGAATCAGTGATACAAACAAAAAAGAGATAAGTAAAAAATTTTGGAACTATGTTCACCATGAAAGCGAACACCTACACGGACATGATGAAGTAAAACAAGAGTATAGCAAAAAGTAATTATTTTTTAGTTTTTTTTGTGTTACCCTCTTGCAAGGTAATATTTTGCCACTCAACCGCAATTTTTCGCTCTTGTATGTTTTGAATGTTTGCAAAATTTGGGCAATTGGTGCGATGAATGATTATTCCTCTACCACGTGAAACATAGCCAATTATGTCATCTTCTCTTGTAGGCAAGCAACAATTAGCAAGTCTAACCATATATTTTGAGCGATCATCTACCTTTACTTTGATAGAGCTTTCAGATAAAGCTTTAGTATGAGGTAGATTATCATGCAATTCTCCTAAACCTTTTTTATGGCCTCTTTTCATTGCATCGCCATCAGTTTGTTCATCACGAGACGAAGTTACTATATTTTTTTCAGATTCAAAATGAGTATCATTTTCATTTAACCAGCTTCGAATTTTGCTTCGTGCCTTGTTTGAGCGCACCATTTCAAGCTGATTTACTGTTGGATGAGCTTGGGGGTTTGTCAATATTTCAATAACCTCAGTGTTTTCTAAGGTACGGGAAAGAGGAATAATTTTTCCATTTGCCTTTGCCCCAATAATTGTTTGACCTATTGTTGTATGAATTGAGTATGCAAAGTCTATTGCAGTTGCTCCTGCTCTAAGCTCACGTACATCACCCATAGGAGTAAATAAAAATATTGCATCAGACAAAAGCTCTTTTTTTATTTTATTAAAAAAATCTGCATCATCCATATGTGTTTTTGTTAAGCTTTTTAAGTCTTTTACTAATTCTAAGTCGTTTTCATTAACAGTATCTTTATTTAACCCTTTTTTGTATAACCAGTGACTGGCGACTCCAAATTCTGCAACTGAATGCATTTGATGAGTTCTAATTTGAATTTCAAGAGGCGAGTCTTCTTTTATTACCGTTGTATGGATACTTTGATACCCATTTGACTTTGGATTTGCTATAAAGTCCTTAAAGCGCCCATCTAGGGGCTTCCATAAGCTATGTACAAGTCCAATCATTGTATAGCAGTCAGCTTCATTTTTACATAAAATGCGAACAGCAAATAAATCCAAAAGTTCTTCTGCAGTTCTATTTTTTTTTCTCATTTTTTGATATATTGAATAAAAATGCTTAGCCCTTGTATGAATTACAATATCTAGGTTTAGCCGAGAGGCTGCTTTGTATAGTTCTTTTTGCACTTTTTCGAGATATACTTCTCTATCTTCTCTTTTTCGAGAAACAAGCTGTTTTAATTGAGCAAATACATCAGGATTTAAATATTTTAAAGACAAATCTTCTAGTTCTATTTTTAAATTTGACATACCTAATCTATTTGCCAAAGGTGTCCATATATACACAACTTCACTTGCAAGCTCTTTTTGAAAAGAGGGCTCAAAATTTTGCGCAATGCGGATAAAATCTAGCCTATCTGCAAGTTTAATAAAAATTACTCGAATGTCATCTACAAGGGCAAAAACCATTTTTCTTTTGGAATCTGCCTCCTTTAGAGTTTCACAGCGCAAATTTAGCCCTGTAATTTTTTTTATTGAAAGAATAAGTTCAAGAACATTTAGTCCAAAATTATCTTTAATAAAACCTTCATCAAGCTCATTAAAAAGTGTTATATTGTGTAAAAGTCCTGCCAAAATTGTCTCTATATCGAAGTTGTTTTCTGCCAAGATAGATGCAACACGTACAGGGTGAAGATAAAATACTTCTCCCCAATCTTGTTTTTTTTCAACGCAAAAAGAAATAAGATAATCAAAAGCTTTAGTAAATAGCACTCTCTCAGTTTCTGTATAATCGCCATAGGCTAAAAAAAACTGCTCTGCAATTATCTGAGGATTAATTATCTCTGTGTTATATTGAAACTGGCTCATGGCTTTCTCCCATAGCTTACCCTAGGTTGCCCTGATAAATCCTTGTATGTTGTGCAGTCTACAAACCCACATTTACTCATTAATTCAAGGGTAGCAGCTGCATTATATTCCCCTGTTTCTATTAAAAACTCTCCACCACTTTTTACCTTTTGCCACACTTGTGGAATAAGTCTTTGTATTATTGAAAGACCGTTTGCACTATTATTATCATCAACATCACCATCAAGTGCAAGGCGCGGCTCCCCTCTACCGTCCTGTAATAATTCATCAACTATAGAAGATGGTACATAAGGTGGATTAGAAACTATCAAATCATAGCCATCATCATTTGCAAGAGGTTCAAGCAAATCTCCTTCAAAAAAAGAAATTGATTTTTGTTCCTCTACACTTAACAGCACATGAGCATTTTTTTTAGCAATGTTCAATGCAGAACCGGCAATATCTGTTGCATGACAAGTTATTTTTTTATGAGCGTCTTGTTCCGTGTAAGAGAAAATTGTTTTTAGAATAGATAGAGAAATACAAGCGCTTCCTGTACATATATCTGCAAATTTAAATTGTTGGTTGCTTTTTTTTACATGCCTTTGTATTATCTCGATTGATTTTTCTACGAGCAATTCTGTATCTGCTTTTGGAATAAGTACATCATCTGTTACTATAAAATCAAATCCATAAAACTCTTTTTTACCTATAATGTAGGCTATGGGCATTCCACTAGAGCGTTTTTCTAGCAAAGAAAAAAACTCTTTTTCATCATCGATATCTAAAAAGTCTTGATTATGAGAAAGTAAAAAACTTCTATCCTTATCTAAAACATGGGAAAGAAGACAATCACAATCAAGTGTAGGTGTTAAAAAACTTATACGCCCATTCGATTCTTGTTGGGAATGTTGTAATTGTTTTATACCGAGGTTTCTTGCCTCCCAGATAGTCATGCATTAAGTATACAAAAAAAAAGCAAAAGGGACAAGAGAAAAAAATTGGAGGTTCGAGTCCTATGACCTTTCAATTTAAAAAATAAAAAGCCAAACAAGAACTGTTTAGCTTTTGAATAATCTTTAGCAGGAGTAGGACTCGAACCTACGGCCTCCGGGTTATGAGCCCGACGAGCTGC
>CAYJJW010000079.1:0-10196 GCA_964370555.1 uncultured Treponemataceae bacterium
CTGAATTAAAAGAAGATTTTATGACAGATTATGACCAATCTGGTGCAATTGGAAAAAGATACCGCCGTCAAGACGAAATAGGTACACCTTTCTGTGTTACCGTTGACTATGATACAAAAGAAGATGATAGTGTAACACTTCGCTTCCGTGATTCTATGGAACAAGTACGTGTAAAGAGAAGCGACCTTGTTGCGAGAATTAGAGAAGAAATTAGGAAGTATGGAAAGTAATTTCTAGTTACTAGTTACGAAGTACTATCAAAAAAAGTCCTTTGAGAATTTACTCAAAGGACTTTTTTATTAGTAACTAGTACTTAATAATTCGTAATTATCCTAGATTTCTTCCAATTCCTCTAATTCTTCTAAATCATCGTCATCATCTGCTACTGCCTCAGTCGTTGGTTCTTCTTTTGGAGCAATAGTTTTTAGAAGATCTTCAGTTTCTTCTTTTGTAAGAACGCGCTGAATTTGTATCTCACCAGTTCCAGATTTTACAAACTTATCACCACCGCTTTCAGTTTTTTCATTAATAAGCTGAACAATTGGGTTTTTGGGATCTTCTGGGTTTGTATCAGCAATAAGTCCTATTCTTCCATCTGCAAGGTATACATAACTTCCAATGGGGAATAAAGACATACTGTATAATAACGCTTTAATAACCGTTTCATCGTATTGTTTACCGGTGTTTTTAAGCATTTCTACCATTGCCTCGTGTGAGCTTTGCGCACTTCTGTGATGCCTTGGAGCAGTAATTGCTTCAAAAGAACATGCAATTGAAATAATTTTTGCGTAAAGAGAAATATCTTTTCCTGTAAGCTTTCTTGGATATCCTGACCCATCTTCTTTTTCATGATGTTCAAGTGCCGCTAAGCTAACACTTAATGGGAAATTATAGCCTTTAAGGATATCATATGATAATAGGGGGTGTGTATAAATTGTCTTTTTTTCTGCAGGGGTTAAAATTCTATTTGTCATATAATATTGTGGAGGAAGCTTTATCATTCCAATTTCATGTATTACACAAGCAACTCCAATTTCTGATAGTTTGCTTAATGGAATTTTTAATTGAATCCCCATAATAATTGCAAAAACTGTTGAGCGCATTGAGTGGTACACAAGAAAGTCTTTACTTTCAGCTTCCATTGCAGGTGTTACGCGTAAAATATATCTTCGATTTTGGTTTATAAAAATACATAAATCTTTTACTGTTTCATAAATTGCTTTATAGTTAAGTTCTCTATGTGTAGCAAACCGAGTGTAAATTGAATTTATATAATTAAGGTATTCGTTGTATATAGCTTTTACAAGTTCAAACTTAGTTAGAATTCCTTCTCCATTTGCGGTAATCTTAGCAATTTTTTCCTTTAAAGATACTTCAGGATTTGCTTTTGTTTCGCTTTCCTGATTATTAGTTGATGAATCTTGTAAACCTGTTGCCGCAGTGCTAACAGAGCCTGTAGAAAATACTTCCTTAAAATTCCAGTCTTGCAGTGCTTTTATTAAACTTTCTGTTACCGGTGTAATGGAATTGAGTAATGCAAATGTATTATCGAGTTGTACTTCTGCAGAAAAATATGTTCCCGGTTTTAAATCTGCTACAGCAAATGTATTCATGTATTCTCCTAATCTCAGCGCATACTATATGCGTCTTTTGCTCTGTTTTTACTCTTTAAAAAAAAGACTGAAAACCATACTGTTTTCAGTCTTGATGATTTCAGTAATGGTGTCTGGATGTCTAATGACCACCCTTACTTAATATATTCCTTACATATTAAATATCGGTGTTCAAAAAAAAAACTTAAGTATTATTTTAAAGGTTTATGTATTTTTTCGCAAGTAGTGAAGATGTAAATCAATACTCTTTTTTATTAATTCATATACTATTTTTGTTTTATCAATGTTGTATTGTGCTGCCACTGCATATGTTCCCTTTGGAGGAGGAGGAGGTGCATAGGGGAGTTTTTCTTGTATAATGCTTTGCAAAGTATCTGAATTTGGGAATACCAATGAAACAATATTTTTTGCTGATGAGTCATAAATTAACATATCAATTTCGCTAAGTGTATGTATTGCTTTTTCATATTCGTTGTCATTTTTGTAGTGTTTGTTACAAATATGTATACCTTTATTAATTGTGTTAGAGAGACTAGAAAAATCTTTTAATAAAGATTCTAAAATATTTTCTGTAATTTCAGGTTTTGTATGGATATTTTTTGTATTTATAAAGTTTTCAATGTCTTGTGGTGCTTCTTGTAAATTAAGAAGGTGAGTTATTTTTACTGCTTCGATGAGTGGTATTGCAAGAGATTTTGATGAGAGCGAGTACGTTTTGATGTTTTTAAAAGTTGCACATTTACTTTCAAACCACCATGCATAAAGCTTCATTCTTGCATCAGTTATTGTTTCTTTTCCATTATAATCAAATGCTTTTTCTGTATGTGGATTATAGAGTACTTTTGATAAAAATGTTTCTGAAGTTTTTAACTTTGCTGACTCAATATGTGATTTTTCTTCAAAGGTGCTGCCTTTGGTATGCGTTTGTTTTCCCGGAAAAGATAAATCAAGGCCTGCCATGTATATTTCTTTGCAACCTATAAAACGTGCAAAATCCCATGCGCTTGTTGCAACCGAGCCTCCTGCCGCAAGTTCTCCTTTTTTTCCGGTAAATTTTTCTGCATATTTTCCTAGAGGGAAAAGAGAAGAACAAAGAAGTATCTCTTTGCAGGGAAATCTAAAAACACTGGGATAGGCTGCAGATTCTGTGATAAAAATACTTTCGGGGGCTTGTAAACCATCTATATGGCGCGCATTCCAGTACTGTGGATCCACTAATAGTATGAAGTGTGGCTGTACTCCTACCGAAAGACATGCTTTAAGTGCAGTGTCAACACAGATGATAATGCTGCGTTTTTTTATCTCATGTAAATGGGGTAGCACTTCATCTAATGTTGGACCAGCTGCTAAAACACAAGCAGGTAAATTGTTTGCTTTTTTTTCATATTTATTGATACCGGGAAGTTTTTCTATGTGTGCAAAGTTTTTACACATGTTTGAAAGCCATAGGGTAGAAAACCTTTCTAATGTACGCATGTTTATCGATTGTTTGTTGAGATTTCTTTCAATAAGTTTTTGAATGTTTTCAAAATATTCACCGGCATGTTGCATTAGTATCTTTTGTGCAATAATATGACAATCATGTAATCCGTATTGTTCTAAAATAGTGATAACAGTTTGTTGTGGTGCTTCAATTAAAAAAACTAGAGAACTATGCTCGAAAACGCTAGACCAGTCAAGAACAGAAAAACTCAATAAAATGTAAAAAGGGTTCGGCTCTACGATAATTATTGTCTTATTTGTATAATTTTTTGCGCATTCTATAGGTGCATAACCGAGTCCGACTCCTAAAAAAACTATAGAGTCAGAGCTATGTACTTCATTCGACAGTATAAGTTTTTTTGCTTCGGCACTTGGATTATAGGATGAATGTATGTAGTTATTTTTAAAGGTTGCACTTATTTCACTGTTCTTTGCGGTAAAAAGCTCAACCCCTTCTGGTTGTGAATATGTTGGAATAAGTGCTAAAAGTGCTGTATGTAAATGTTCAAAGCGTTTTGAAAACTGTGTTAAATTTTTTTCTAATAGGTCGTTTTTCATGACTTACTCTAGATAAATTGTAATTGTCATACCATCAGAGACTGGGGTGCCTGCTACAGGCTCTTGCCTAACAACCCATCCATCTCCTTGTAATAAATAGTGAATTGTATCATCATTTAGTAAAGGAGTAAGAGAACGTTTAGACATTCCTGTAAAATCAGGAACTATGGTGTCTACTATAGGTGTTTTATCTGCTTGAAATGTTATTCTACCAGAATGTTCCAGTGATGCTGCATTTGCTCTTGCTAAACCTAAGTGATCAATAATAGTATTTGCAGCTTCTGCAATAACCGGTGCCACAATGCGTCCTGATAAGGTTTCACCTTGTGCTTTTGTAATTACAATATATAAAACTATTTCAGGATCATCAATTGGGAAAACCGCAGCTACATTTGAAACAAAGTCTGTATCACTGTATCTTCCTGTTTCAGGGTCGGTAATTTGTGCAGTACCTGTTTTTACCCCTATTGAAATATCTCCTAACGCAGCTCTGGTTCCTGTTCCAAATTGTGCGGTAGTTTCCATGGCACTTAATAAATAATCTGCGGTTGCCTTTGAAACAACTCGTTCTTTTTCTTGTGGTCTATGTTGATATAGTACATTTCCATTGCTATCGGTAATTTGAGAGATAAATGTGAGTTGAAGAGGAACTCCTCCATTTGCAAGTGCGGTCGTAGCCTGAACCATTTGCAATGCTGACACAGAAAGTTCTTGTCCAATTGACATAGTTGGCTTTGAACGAATTGACCAAAGTCTATCAGTTGTTGTTTTTACAGACCCTCGAGTTTCTGAAGGAACTTCAAGGTAGGTATGGTCGCCAAACCCAAATTTTCTAATCATGGATAAAAAGGATTCAGAGCCCATTTTTTCACTCATTTGAGCTAATGCATCATTGCAAGAGTATTGCAAAGCTTCTCGTGCCGTTATACTTCCGTGGTGCCCAAGACAAGTTATTACCGACTCTTCGCCATTAGCCGATGTCATTGTGTGAACACCATTGCAATAAAAAGTTTCATGCTGTGTTATAGCGCCTTTTTCAATAAAGCTTGCAACCGAAAAGATTTTAAATACAGAGCCCGGCTCATATGCAAGAACCGCAGGGCGATCTATTTTTTCGGAGGGGCTTGAACTAGGATACTCATTAAGGTTAGCAGCAGGAAGGCTTATGTACGATAATATTTCTCCTGTTTTTGCCCCACTTGCGACAAGCATAAAACTTTCGGCTTGTGTATCTTCCATTGATGAGTGAGCAATTTGTTCCAGTTTGTACTGTAAATTAGCATCGATTGTTAAAAAAACATTATTACCAACAGTACTTTTCCCTTGAGAAAAGTCTTCAGGTACCAGTACTTCTTGTTGTGAAAGTTCTATTCCAGATAATCCGTAGCCCTCATAGCCCATAAATCCAATAACTTGAGATGCAAGTGAGTTTTCAGGATAAACTCTTCTTGCAACTGTTTCAAAGCTTATGCCACTTAATTCATTAGATCTAATTACGGATCTAATTGTTTCCATTTCAGGTTCGTCAATTTCTTTTTTTAAGTATAAAAAATTTATTTCGGCATTTTTTATTGCAGAAATAATATAGTTTTTTGTTAATCCTGTTACAGGTGCTAGAACGCTTGCAAGGGTTTCAATATCTTTTACATCGGATGGTGTAACCTTCAAGTGGTAGAAGTCTGTTTGTATTGCAAGTGGTTTATTGTTTCGGTCAAGTATTGACCCTCTTAGTGGTGCTTCAGGAATAGATTCAATTTTTTCAGGTGGAATTAATGCTAAATTTGCATACGATATGAGTACATAAAACATCACTATTATAAGTGCAATTGAGAAAGCTATAATTCTGCCTTTTGAAAAAAAGGAATTTATCTGCATACGTTTTACTGAACTACCTTACCTAAAATATTTTTTGTTGAAATAAATCCATAATCGCGTGAATCAACAGAATGCAAAGGATTATCTCCTATTGCAAAAACAGTTCCTTCGGGTACAACGTAATCGAACTTAATGCGCTGATACTGTTCCTGCGAAAGAGGGAATGTGTTTTCACCCACTGTTATAATATACTCTGAATCGCTAGAAAAATCCAGTACTTCACCGGCAATTCCGACACAACGTTTAACAACCATTTTGTTATTGTATAGATATACTATAATATCATCGGTTTTAGGGCTACCCCACTGAACTATTAATTCAGAGCCAAAGGGTTTTGGGATTCCATATGCAAGTTTATTTATTATTATCATATCATTATTGGCAATTGTTGGCACCATCGAATCGCCTGAGACATATACAATATCAATAACAAAGAGTTTTAATAGTACTCCAATAATGAGTCCTATAATAATCGCAAAAAAACTGTTAAACCTCATAGCTATATTCTAATATGCAATGCAATTTATGTCGATACTGTAAGTATGGAAATTATAAGTTATTTTGATTCAAAGAGTGCTTTTTCAATATCTATTGATACGCCAACGCTGGAAGAAATGCTACATAAACAACGCTCTGTAAAAAAACAGATTCCGTTCCAAAAGAATACTGTGTCTCAAAAGCAAGAGAGCAAAAAAGTTCAATTCTCTGCTCTTAATTTGCTATGCATTTTTGCAATACAATTTCGTTTTGCCCTAATGGCGGTATGTGCTCTAACTTTAATAGGACTTATATCTGTTTCTGTAATGGTACATGTAAAAAGTTTTGCAACACCACTTGATTTTCAACAAGCAGTATTAATGGAAGAAGAAGTGTTAAAAAACTCAATGCAAAGTTTTGTTTCTCTTTCCGATGCTGCAAATATATATGAAGAAGAAGCACTTGCACTTTTGGCCGATACAAATGGCGAAAGCCTATACAGTCAGCCTGTTTCCTTTTCAACGTATACGGTACAAAGTGGAGACAGTATTCATACAATTAGTAATAAGTTTGGCTTAGAAAACATTTCAACCCTTATCGGAATTAATGAAATTGATAATGTTCGACTTTTATGGGCAGGACAAAAATTGCAGGTTCCTTCAGTGGACGGTTTGATATACGAAGTAACACAAGGCGATTCTTTGGAATCTATTGCTAAAAATTATAGTGTAACTATTGAAGAAATTCTGGATGTTAATGAACTTGATAGTTCAATAATTCATATTGGAGACAGTTTGTTTATTCCTGGGGCTCGTATGGATACAAATTCTTTACGTATGGCTATGGGAGAATTATTTAAGTTTCCTCTTTCTTCTAAAGGGTGGCGTCTTTCTTCCAGTTATGGATACAGAGCAGATCCTTTTACGGGAGTGCGAAGTTTTCATACAGGTGATGATTTTGCCATTGCAAAGGGTACTCCCGTAAGGGCTTCAATGAGTGGGACTGTTTCTGTTGCAGGGTATTCCAGTATTTATGGCTATTATGTAATAGTGAACCATGGGAATGGATATCAAACACTTTATGCCCATTTTATGGAACCTTCTCCTGTAAAAAAAGGGCAAAATGTAAGCCAAAACACTGTGATTGGCTATGTTGGAAGTACAGGTTATTCAACCGGAAATCACCTACATTTTTCTGTGTACAAAGATGGAAAACTGGTCAATCCAAGGACAATAATTAATTATTAATTAAGGCAAGCTTAAAACGAAATGTTTTAAGCTTGTTTTTTATTTTTATTTATTCTATAATTCTATAATGTCTTTAAACAATAAAGAAATTGATGTTGTACTTGCTGAACTCAATCTTGAGGGAAGTTTTATTCAACAAATTGTACAACCAAGTTACGATACAATAGCATTTCATACCTACAAACACACCTCTTGCGCAGTCTTTGTGTGCCTTGCGGCAGGCGCTTGTCGTATTCATGAAACAAGGCGAAAAATTCCTAAAAATGATAAACCCTTGCGCTTTATGGAATTTTTAAAATCGCGCGTGAAGGGCTGTAAAATAGAATCTTGTGAGCAAATTAATAGCGACAGAATTATAAAAATGTCCCTTAAAACAGTTTCAGAAAATATGTTTATGTTTATTCGTCTTTGGACAGGCTCTGCAAATATTATCGTTACCGATCAAGACATGAAAATACTTGATGTGTTTTATCGCCGCCCAAAAAGGGGAGAGGTAACGGGTGGTACCTTTGTATTGCCTGAGCTACTTGAAAAAAAGGGCGATAAGGTTTTTGAAGTTCGTGATTTTTCTGAACTCGATACAGACGGAATAATTGAAGCAAATAAGGCTGTCTTAAATGGAAAAACATTTGATGAGCTTACTTATAGTGAAAAAATTGACATTTGGTATGGCGAGTACGGGCAAAGTCTTTCAAAAGAGGTTTTACTAGAACAAGCAAAAAAAGCCTACGAAAAACAAAAAACAAGAATGACTGCAGCCCTTATTAGGCTTGAAGAAAAAAAAGAAAGCTTTTTACATTCTGAAAACTTAAAACACTTTGGAGATCTTATTCTCGCTAATGCCCATATACTGGTTGAGCAACTTTCAAACGATGATACAAGTCGGTTTTTTGAATGCGAAGACTATGATACAGGGAACATGGTTCGGCTCGAAATAGATCCTAAAAAAAGTGCAAATGAAAATGCTCAAAATTATTACACAAAATATAAAAAATCTGTTTCAGGACTTGGAGAGCTTGAAGGCGATATTTCTCGCTTAAAAAAAGAAATCTTAGATCTTGATATGTCGTGGGAAAATGTTCTAAAAGAACCAAATCCTATTCGATTACAACAGCTTTTAAAAAAGCAAACAAAGCCAAAACAACAAATTGAAAAAAAACATCCAGGTTTGAGTTTTTCTGTAAATGGCTGGTATATTTTGGTTGGAAGAACGGCAAGTGAAAATGATGAACTTTTGCGCCGTCATGTAAAAGGGCAAGATATGTGGTTGCACGCTCGCGATTATCCAGGGGGCTATGTATTTATAAAAAATCAAAAAGGAAAAACGGTTCCTCTTGAAGTGCTTTTAGATGCAGGGAACTTGGCAGTGTTTTATTCAAAGGCTAGGAAAGCAAAAACTGCAGACCTTTATTATACACAAGTAAAACATTTACGGCGGGCAAAAAATGGCCCTAAAGGAACGGTTTTGCCGTCGAACGAAAAAAACTTAACCATAACCTTAGATGATAAGAGGTTAAAGAAATTAGAGGAAGCTAGTAATGATTGATATGACTAAGGGAAGCCCTGCAAAATTAGTAATTCGGTTTATGATTCCTCTTTTGCTTGGAAATGTGCTTCAGCAAATGTACAACATTGTAGATAGTGTTGTTGTTGGAAACTTTGTAGGAAGTGATGCTCTTGCATCTGTTGGAAATGCCTTTATTGTAATGTTTTTTCTTTTTTCGCTTTTTGCCGGTGTTGGTATGGGGGCTACAATCCTTATATCCCAATTTTTAGGGGCAAATGAAAAAGAAAAAATTCAAAATACCGTCGATACAATGTATATTTTTATGCTGATAGGCGGAACTATAATGGCACTGGTTGGATTTGTTTTTACACCGTTTTTTTTAGATATTTTGGACACTCCAACAGGTGTTGTGTTTGATATGTCAGATACCTACCTTAGAACAGTATTTTTAGGAACGTTAGCAACATTTGGCTACAGCATGAATAATGCTATACTTCAAGGAATAGGGGATAGTAAAACCTCTCTATTGTTTTTAGCTATTTCTACAGTAATAAACATTGTACTGGATCTACTTTTTGTAGCAGTTTTTGACATGGGTGTTTTTGGCGTAGCACTTGCAACAGTAATTGCACAAGGTTTTTCATTTATATTTGGTATTTTTTACATTAACAAAAAAATTAGTACTTTTAAAATTGCTTTTAAGAAAATGAAGTTTTGTGCAGATATTCTCAA
Organism: uncultured Treponemataceae bacterium; assembly: GCA_964370555.1. GTDB lineage: Bacteria > Spirochaetota > Spirochaetia > Treponematales > Treponemataceae > CAYJFX01. The sequence goes on from CAYJJW010000079.1 coordinate 9,492, forward strand.
AAAAAGCTTAATAATTGGACTTCCTGCGGGGCTTCAAAATGTACTAGTAAGTGTTGGCGTAATGGTACTTCAACGACTTGTAAATAGTTTTGGATCTGACTTTATGGCAGGCTTTAGCGCTGCCGCAAAAATCGATGCCTTCGTGTTTATGCCAATTATGAGTTTTGCCGTTGCTATGACAACCTATGTAGGACAAAATGTTGGAGCAAATCGATATGATAGGGTAAAGCAGGGTGTACGTTCAACATTACTCATTTCTATTACCATGAGCGTTGTTTTGTGTGCTCTTTCAATTGTTTTTGGAGATGTGCTGTTACGAGCTTTTACCCAAGACCCTGATGTTATTTTTGTTGGGAAAGAGTACATTAGGCGTATAATGCCGTGTTTTCCTCTTTTAACAATTATTTTTGTGCTTAATGCTTCGGTGCGTGGAGCAGGGGAAACGGTTGTTCCGATGGTGGGAACTCTTATCGCATTCCTTGGAGCCCGTGTTCCTTCGGCATATATTTACACACACTTTTTTGGTGAGTACAATATGTTTTGGTGCTTCGGAACAGGCTGGCTTGTCGGAGTTTTAATTATCGTGCCGTATTACTTAAGCGGTCGCTGGAAAAAGAAAGGTTTAATAATTCCTAATTCGTAATTCGTAATTAGGAATTATATAAGTTCTTTAATAAATTCTTTAAAAAAGCGTATTCCATTTTC
>CAYJJW010000080.1:0-10181 GCA_964370555.1 uncultured Treponemataceae bacterium
GAACTATCTTCTCTTGCCGATGAAATTCGAACAAAAATCATTAGTGTTGTTGAAGAGAATGGAGGCCATCTCTCAAGTAATTTAGGTATAGTTGATACAACAATTGCACTGCATTATGTATTTGATAGTCCAAAAGATGCATTAGTCTGGGATGTAAGTCACCAGTCATACACACATAAAATACTTACAGAGCGGAATTATAAATTTGAATCTCTACGACAAAAAGATGGACTTTCAGGTTTTACAAAATTTAATGAAAGTGAGCATGATTGGTTTGATGCTGGTCATGCATCTACGGCTATTTCTTCTGCCCTAGGTCTTTTAGTAGGTAGAAAACTTATTGGAGAGTCAGGGAAAGTAATTGCTATACTCGGTGATGGAGCTTTAACTGGAGGAATGTCATTTGAAGCTCTTTCTCATGCAGGGCAGATTTCAAATGATTTGATTGTCCTACTTAATGATAACCAAATGTCAATAAATGGAAATACAGGTTCTATTTCACGCTATTTAAGTCATTTAACTACAACCGTACAGTATCAATCATTTAGATATCACTTTGATAACATTGTACAGAAACTTCCTTTGGTTGGGCGAACATTTACAAGATTAATTTTTAGAATGAAACGTGCCATAAAAGGCTTAATATTTACAAATAATATTTTTTCAGACCTAGGATTTGAATACGTTGGTCCTTTAGACGGGCATAATTTAAAAGAATTGATACATGTCTTTGAAAAAGTAAAAAAAATGAATAGACCTGTTGTTATTCATACTATAACAAAAAAAGGAAAAGGGTATGAGCCTGCCGAGAAGGATCCGGTTTCATATCACGGAGTTTCTCCAAAAAAAGAAAAACAACTAGAAAAAAATAGACTAACTTTTACCGAAGTATTTGGTAAAACTATAGTAGCATTAGCACAAAAAGATCCCAGTATAGTAACTATAACTGCGGCAATGACAGATGGAACGGGTCTGACTGAGTTTTCAAAAAAATTCCCTAATAGATTTTTTGATGTGGGGATAGCCGAAGAACATGCTGTTACTTTTGCAGGCGGTCTTTCGAGAGCAGGATTAATGCCAGTTGTAGCTATTTATTCTACTTTTATGCAGCGAGGTGTAGATCAGCTTATTCACGACATTGCATTACAAAACCTCCCAGGTGTATTTGTACTTGATCGATCAGGTGCTGTTCCTGCCGATGGGGAAACTCATCAAGGTGCTTTTGATATTTCATTATTGCGTCCAATTCCAAATGTTTCACTTTTAGCCCCTGCATCAGAAAGTGAGCTAAAAATTATTTTAGAATGGGCTTGTACGCAAAAAAAACCTGTGGTAATACGATATCCAAAATCAATGTGTCCTCAAGAAAATGAAAGTTATTCTTTACCTCTTGAACATGGAAGAGGCGTTTTATTGCCTTTTGATAGCAATAAAAAAGATGTGGCCGATATGCTTTTTGTGTGCACAGGTGGTATAGTAGGCGAAGTATTAAAAGCTGTGCAAGAACTTAAAAATAGTGGAAAAAAAGCAGATGTATATAACTTACGTTTTTTAAAACCCTTAGACAAGGATTACTTTTTATCTATCGCAATGAAATACAAAAGAATTCTCTTTGTTGAGGACGGTGCACGAATAGGTGGAATAGGAACCTATCTAGAATCATTGCTAGACAGAAACTGTAACGATAAAATAACTGGGGTAAGTGGATTTCCCGATAGATTTTTAGCGCAAGGAACTCGAGAACAAATTTTAGAAGATGCAAATCTTACAGGTGCTTTACTAGCAAAAAAAGCGCTTAGAATGTGGAATTGATTATGAAATCTGCCGATATCTGCCTTCCATTGAAAGACAGGATGTTGACAACTAACTTACCTGCCTTTGTTATGGCTATTGTGAATTGTACACCTGATTCGTTTTGGTCAGGTAGTAGATTTGTTACATTAAAAAATGATGGAATTCAAAAAGTTATTGAATATGTTTTAAAACAATTTGATAACGGAGCAGATATTGTGGACATAGGTGGTGAATCAACTAGACCCGGTTCATGCTATGTAAGTGAAGATGAAGAACTGGAAAGAATCATCCCTCTTATAGAAGGAATACGAAAATATTCTAATAAGCCAATATCTGTCGATACCAGAAAATCAAAAGTATTGCAAAATGCTATACAAGCCGGAGCGGACATATTAAATGATATAAGTGCTCTTGAAGATGATAAAGACTGTGTTAAAATTGTTTCTAGGGAAAAAATTCCTGTAATTTTAATGCATAAACGCGATACCCCTCTTACAATGCAGCAAAATACCATGTATAATAATGTTATAGAAGATGTTTGTAATTATTTACACGCACGTGTTTTATATGCTCTTGAACATGGTGTTGATAGTTTAAAAATTATACTTGATGCAGGTATAGGTTTTGCAAAACATACAAAAGAGAATGCATCTCTTATTGGGGCTTCAGGATTTATTGCTGAAAAAGTTTCGCTGATGTGTGGGGTCGAGCTTTTTGGAACCTTAGTTGGTTTATCCAGAAAAACTTGCATTGGTGAAATAACTGGAAAAGCTATCGAAGGTAGATTGGCTGGCACCCTAGCTGCAAATATGATTGCAGTACAAAATGGTGCAAAAATAGTACGAGTGCATGATACTGTTGAAACAGTTGATATGTTAAAAATTCTTAAGGAGTTCACATAACGGTAGGGAACAATGAGTGTATTTGATAGATTAGTTGAATTCTATAATTTTATTAAGCCTGTAGTTGATATAGGAGTTCTCTCTTTTATTTTATATAAAACATATGAAATTGCAGTGAAAACGCATGGTTTAGATATTATAAAATTTTTAATAATGATTTTTTCAGTATATGCAGTTTCTCTTTTTTTGAACCTTACAACTATTTTACATTTATTGAATTTATTGGGGCCGGGTTTGTTAATAAGCTTTGCGATTGTATTTCAACCTGAACTAAGAAAAATTGTTTTACGGCTGTTACAAGCAGATTGGTTTAAATTTGGTAATAGAACTAAGCATAGTCATATAGATTCAATTCTTATAGCAGCAGATACATTGTCTAAACAAAAAAGAGGTATGCTTGCTGTATTTACTCGAAAAACGTCTTTGAGTAGTATTATTGATACCGGTACACGTTTAAATGCAGATTTAAGTTCAAATCTATTGGTGACAATTTTTGGGCACGATACACCTCTCCATGATGGAGCTGTAATAATTCAAGGCGATAAAATAGTGGCAGCGGGTTGCTTTTTACCACTTACAGAGCAGTATGGTATAAAGAAAACCTTTGGTACGAGGCATAGGGCTGCTATCGGTATAACAGAAGAAACCGATGCAGTAGTTCTTGTTGTATCAGAAGAGACAGGTGCAATTAGTTTAGCATATGAATCACACTTATATTATGAATTAACAGAATCACAACTTATTAAAACATTAGAAACCTTGCTTGAAATGCAAAATGTTGCTTCTAAGGAGGTTTCATTATGAGGGCAAGTTCAGTTATTGACAGAATTTTTACTAATTGGCAAGTAAAACTTCTTTCATTTGGTTTAGCAGTTTTACTATATGCTGCATTTCAAATTATATCTCTTGATAAAAAGGCTTTTTCTATACCTTTAGAGGTGAGATCAGGTGGAAATTATGTTTTATCTGAAAATGCTCCTAAATTTGTTAGAGTAGAAGTTGAAGGATTGTCCGAAGAAATTGCAACTGTACAAGAATCAAATATAACGGCATATATTGATATTTCTCGAATAACTCAAGCAGGCAGTGCTGTTATTTCAGTAGAATTAGAGTTGGAAGAAAACTTAATGTTAATGGACCCTCTCGAAGTTTCTGTTGAGCCTGCCTCAGTTATGTTACAGTTAGAAGAGAATACGATTGCTTGGGTTCCTGTAGAGCCACTTTTTATTGGAACTCCTGCAGATGGATATGAGATTGCTTCTTGGACGACTAGCGATGAGTCTGTGCGAATTTCAGGGCCAAAGTCAATAGTTGAGTCAACATTGGCAGTGTATGCTGATGGAATAGATATTGGCAATAAAACTCAGTCTTTTACTAGTGAAGTGCCTCTTTCAACTATAAGTGATAAAGTACACATCATATCTTCTGATAGTGCATCAATTTTTGTAGATATTGTGCCTCAAATTATTACACAACCATTTAATACTGTTGTTCCTCAAGCATTGCTTCTTTCAGATGAATTTGTGCTTAATCAGTCTTTGCCATATATTTCAATTGAATTGACCGGTGAAAAAAATGACTTAATGGAATATACGCCCTTAAGTAATATCGTTGAACTTGATTTTTCTCAAGTTACAGAAGTTGGGGTATATGCGCTTCCTGTTATAACCAACATACCGCGAAACTTTACATTAACTTCAATTAATCCAATGGAGGTAATTGTTGAAGTAATTAGTGCTCCTCCTGAAAATGAGTTACTTGATATTGATGTATCAAGTGAAAATGTGTCAAATATAAATGAGATGCTATTGTTATCTGAGGAACTGGAATGATAATCGGTTGTGGGGTTGATATAGTAAGTGTAGGGCGCTTTTCTAAACTCGTAAAAAATGCTACATTTCTAAGAAGGTTTTTTCATCCGATTGAAGTAGAATATATTGAAAAAAACACTAGGTTTGCAGCTGAGAGTTTAGCGGCACGTTTTGCTGCTAAAGAAGCCCTTGGAAAAGCATTAGGGATAGGTATAGGAAGCTTTACCTTAAAAAATATTTGTGTAGATAAAACAGAATCAGGAAAACCCTATTTAGAGGTTTATGGTGATGTTAAAGATAAATTGGATTGTAGCGGAGTGAACTTTATTCATTTATCATTATCACATGAAAAAGAATATGCCGTAGCGCAAGTAATTTTAGAAAAAAATGAGAGGACGTAATGAACAGATATAAAAAAAAGGAAGAGTCCAAAAATTTAGCAGTTTCATTTTATTCAAAGAAAAAAACAATGTGTCCATTTTGCAAAAAAGAATTTGCAAAAGAAGAAATTCTTTCTGGTGGTGGGCGTATGATAGCAGGGGAGTTAACAGAAGAACTTCGGCGTACATTTGAACCTTCTATTAAGTATGGGCCAATTTATCCAATGATTTACTCTGTTGCTGCTTGCCCTGTTTGTCATGCAGCTTTCTTATGGAATGACTTTGAAAACATTAAAGATCCTGAAGTTGTAAACACCATTATTGATACCGAATCTGAGCGAAAAGAAACAGTAGAAAAAATATATCCTTTTTATGATTTAACACGCCCTAGAACGCTGTATGATGGAGTAGCAGCATATTATTTAGCATTGCAGTGTTATGAAAAACTTCCTCATAATTACTCTCCTTGTATTAAAAAAGCTCTTATTACACTTAGACTTGCATGGCTAACAGGTGATTTGAATAAAATAGTACCGGACAGAGGTTTTGACTATATTCAACAACGTTTTTACTTAAAATCGATGTTTTTTTATCAACAAGCACTTGAGTTTGAACAAGCGCGAGTTGAAGATATTACCGCAATAGGACACTTTGGTCCAGATATAGATAAAAACTATGGTTATGATGGCGTTATTTATCTTTGTGGTTTTCTTGAATTTAAGTATGGGCAAAGAACAAACATGAATGAAAGGCTAAAAAAACTAGATGAATATAAACGAGCAATTGCTCGTGGTTTTGGACTTGGAAAGTCTTCTAAGAATAAACCGGGGCCGTTGTTAGAACACTCTCGTTCTTTGTATGATCAAATGACAAAAGAGCTTCAAGAAGCAAATATGCTAACAGAGGATGATGACGAATAGTGCGTAATATTGCATTAACTATTTCCTATGATGGCACAAATTATATTGGTTGGCAGCGTCAACGTGAAGATAAAACAATTCAAGGAGAGCTTGAAAGAGCTCTTTCCTTGCTGCATAAAAGAAATATTGAAATTATTGGATCTGGTCGTACCGATTCAGGCGTGCATGCAATAGGACAAGTAGCTCATTTTACTTCTCCTATCGATTCTATACCTATTGAAAACTACGCAGATGCAATTAATTGTTTTTTGCCGAATGATATTCGTGTAAATAAGGCAGAAGAAAAAGAAAATGATTTCCATGCCCGTTATAGTGCCTCCAGTCGTTCGTACCGCTATTTTTTTCACTGTGGCTCTTCTGCCCCTTTTGCATATAAAATGCGCTATGTGTGGTGGCTGCGATATAAGCCAAATATAGATAATTTAAATGAAATGGCATCTTGTTTAATCGGAGAAACTGATTGTATGTCGTTTACCGCTCTGGGAGATAAAAGCGTTTCTACTTTCCGAGATATTGAAAAAGCACATTTTTTTATTAATGAGGGCAATTTAGTTTTTGAAATTCGTGCGAATGCTTTTTTGTGGAAAATGGTACGAACAATTGTAGGCACTCTTATTGATCTTGATATAAAGGGGCTGTCAAAAAAAGATTTTCAAGAAATTATTGATGCAAAAAACAGAAAAAAAGCCTCTGCTACAGCTCCTGCAAAAGGCCTTTTTTTATGGCATATTGATTTTGATGGAAGTAGAAAACACCCGTAAATATTATATTCGCACCTTATTCATTAATGTAATAAACTCTTTTGTTTCCATTGTTGCTGTTTGAATAAAAGGATTATTTTCAATTGTTCCTAATACAGACTTTTGTTCTTCTGCATTTCTGTATGTGCAAGAACGGAAAGAATTTGTATAATCTTTAATTTTGGTAACATATACTTGTTCTTCTATATAATTTCTTATTTGAATAGCTTCTTCGACAAGTGTATTCCAAAGGTTTGTTTCAATAAAACTGTTTTCACATATTTTTCTTAAAATGTGTAAAGCCATGTGCGCGTTGTCTTTAGGATACTCACTCCAAAGTTTTTTGTATTGAGCATGAACATCTATCCATGTTTTGTAATTGCCTTCTGTTATTTCTTTTCTTAATGCTGTAAGCTTATATTCTGGAATTAATTGTCCCCCGGCATTGTGCCAATGTAAGCAGTTTTCGTCAGTTTTTGTTTCTAAAAATGCTTTAACAGAAACATCATTTTCAATACAATAATCTGCGATAGTTTTAACACTGTAAAATATAAGCATTTGTGTATATGCTTTATAAGCTTCTGATACTTTAATAATGTGTACAGGTTTTTTTGTTCTTTCCATATTTTCGCCAATAACATTAATAGTTTTTAAAACGCTACTTTTATTGATGAGATGAGTTTTACCATATTTCTGTATTTCATCTGTGCTTGATGGAATTTCTTCTCCCATATGCGTATAAATAGCTTTACCAGTCCAGAGTTCCAATAATGAAAGGGCTGTAACTATTTCTTGTACCGTATCAGGAGCTAAGTAGTCTGTTACAATAAACTGTTCTATATGCTTTCTTTTATCACGGTTTTTATACTTCCATGAATTACGCTCAAGTGCATACATGTTGTACATCCAATAGTAGGCAGGCATAACTTCAAGCCTTCCATGCTGTGAATTTCGTATTACCAAACTAAAAGGTAGCATTATATTCATTTCATTTGGATAGTTACCCTTTGTTATAAGGGTAAAACAGGCAAAGCGACTATTATGCTTTAATGTTGAAGATAATCCCGGCCAAAACCCTCGTCCTGCAATTATTTCACCATCGTTACCTCTACTGTTATGATTTGAACCGACGGTGGCTCCTGCTGCCATATTTGATTGTCCCATAATCATTGTAGCAATTAAAAATGAATTATTATGGTGTTGTTCGTGGGATGGAAACACAAGGTTATTTAATACTTCACAGCATGATACGGTAGAGTTGTCCCCTAAAACTGAATGGATAAGACGAGCCCCATATTTTAAACTGCAATTATTACCAATTACAAATCGAACCGCTTTTGATCCATAAAATATATGACAACCGTATCCAACTATTCCATTTACAAGTTCTACGCCTTCCCCAATTTGTGTGGTTTCTTCTTCGTCGGATTTTATTGAAACATTTTTTATTTTATTAGCACCCTTAATATATGCAAAGGAGCCTATGTTTGTATCTTTAATGGTTAAACAATTTTTTATTACCGATTGTTCGCCAATAACTGCATATGAGCCTCTTCTAGTATCATATGAGTTTTGGGTTAGTGTAAAAAGGGCTTCAATAAAATCTTTTTCATCTCTAAAAATTGTCCATAGATACGCATCAGTACAAATCATATCATAAAAGGGTAGTATGCTTCTTCCGCCAGCTTCATTTAATGTATCAATCCAAATTCGTACCGACTCATCTTCGCCTTCTTTTAATATACCGCTACCTGCCTTGCAGTGATTTGTTGCAGCGAGCTCTCCAATATTCGATAGTATTACAGAATTTGAAACAATATAATGTGATATATGAGAGCAATGGTGGATAGCTACATTATCGCCAATGTCGCTCGATATGATGCAACTTTCGGTTATTCCTTCAGGAATAGAAAAATCATGGTATTGTAAAAAACCATTACCAATATTGCCAATCCGTACTAATCCATGAAATGATGAGTTACGAATTGCTCTTGAATTAAACTTATCTGTAATAAGAACATCTTGCCAGTTACTGCTTGTGTTACCATTTTTTTCTAATTCAATAATTTGTTGCTCTGAAAGGGGCTTCCAAATTTTGTTTTTTGATTGTTCATTGCGAATGTAGTATTCGTCTTTACCATTAGGAATATAATCTTTGGGAATAAAATCGTAGCCGAACTTTTCTTGGCTTATGTGGTATTGTACGCTCATAGAATATGATAGCAATAATTATGCTTTTATTCAAGGGATGAGGTAATTAAAACGTTACTTTATCATTTGACGCATTTTTTCAAGTGTTTCTGAACTTAAAATATGTTCCATTGCGCAAGCTTCTTTTTCAACATTTTCATGGCTAACACCTACAACCTTTTGTAAGAATTCCATAATCATATCATGTTTTTCTTTAATTTCTTTATATTTTTCTTTACCTTTTTCAGTTATGATAATATCCTTATAAGGTTCATGAATTATCATTCCATGGTCTTCAAGTAAATGAAGTGCTATATGAACTGATGGCTTTGAAAGTCCTAATACTTTTGCTATATCTTTTACGCGAGGAATAGCTCCATGTTGGGCAAGATTTCCAACTGCTTCTAAATAATCTTCTAAACTTTGTGTCATGTTAGTACTCATATATATGTGCAACTGAAAAATTTCAAGTTTTTAGTTGCTTCTCCAGATGTATGTGCGATGTTTACATGGTAAACTCGCCGTTCAGAAGCAAAGGTAACATACTTTTGCTTCTGAACTCATTATAACAGGCTTACGGGGTCTACGTCAACTTCTATGTACACGTTTGCTGGATTTTTGTAACTTTGTAACAAAGCAGAACTAACACGTTGTAACGGAAGTATGGTATCAGCTCTAAGTAAAATTTGATTTCGATAATTTGCTGCAACCTTTGCCAAGGGGCATTCGCTTGGGCCTAAAATATCTACATTTTCGTTATGTGCTTCAACAATTTGTTCTAGTATACAGACCACATCTTCACAAGCTTTTTTTGATTGTTGCTCATTTGCACTTCTAAATACAAAGCGTAAAAGACGAGTGTAAGGCGGAAAGCTTGTCATTTCTCTAAATGAAAGTTCATTTTTATAAAATCCTTCTACATCTCCTTTACAAGCATATTGAATAGCACTTCGTTCAGGGTTAAATGTTTGTACTACAACATGACCATCAGGGAAAAAGCGGCCTGCTCTTCCTGCTACTTGTACAATAAGTGAAAAGGTTCTTTCTGCTGCTCTAAAATCTGGAAGATGTAAGCCTGTGTCTGCAAGAACAACACCTACAAGCCTAACATTTGGAAAGTTTAATCCTTTTGCAACAATTTGTGTTCCAAGAAGAATATCTATTTTTCTATCTTTAAAATCTGCAAGAACTTCTTGCAAATTATTGTTTTTAGAGAGAGTATCTGTATCAACTCTTGCTACACTATTATGAGGAAATTTTAGCCTTACTTCTTCTTCAATAAACTCTGTTCCAAATCCTGCAAACATAATATCCATGGAATTACATTTGGGGCAAGACTTTGGAGGACGAATTGACCATCCACAATAATGGCATCTCAGAACACCTTCATTTTTATGGTATGTAAGGGAAACAGAACAATTTTTGCACTGTAAATCGTTAGAAC
>CAYJJW010000081.1:0-9370 GCA_964370555.1 uncultured Treponemataceae bacterium
TTTCATTTATTGGCATTGCCCAAACACCTTGTAAATTAGGACTATACATAACCCCACCATCTCCAAGATAGCCTGTTGCAAAAAATGGACGATTAATATCGACAATACCCTTTGCATGTATACTGTCAGCTTCTGTACCCATAGTAAACATTGTAGACTGCCTACTTGCAGAACTAGCAAAACCTGTTCTTGGATCTGCAGAATAAAGCGTTATAGTGGGATCTGCCCAAAGAAACCCTAGCATCATAATAGCACTTGCGAGTAGCATTGACTTTTTCATAAAAACCTCCTTACATACAATAAACAGTTAATAATTTGAATAGTTACAGTATACACCAATATATAAAAACAGTCAATTGTTTATTTTTGTGCCTGCATAATTTCCTTTAGTATTTTCTCTAAGAAATTTACATACACTTCCCATGAATGGTTTCCATACCCACCCGCTGTAACGTAAACTTGAGGAATAGTACGTTCTTTTAAAAAATTGTAAAGCAATAAATCTCTTTCTAATAGCATTTCTTTTGTTAGCGCTAAGTCTTTTGTTGAGGCAAGTTCATCTTTTTCATATGGATCTACACCACCAACAATTACCGCAATATCTGGTTTTTCAAAATTTTCTTCCATTTTTAGAAGGCCATCGTGTAATTTTTGCACATAGAGAGAATCTTCACCTTTAGCAATGCCTATGTCGATATCGCTTTCCGTCCAAGAAGGATTAAACACTCCATTTTCATTATATTCTGGAGCATCAAGAGGCCAACCGTTTTTCATATGTATACTTAGCGTTCTAATAGAATCATCATCTTTTGTTAGAGCAGCAGTTCCATCTCCCTTATGAGCATCAACATCAATAATCCATACTCGCTTTGCAAGATTTTTTGCTTGAACATATCGAGCCATTAGGACAACATCATTTACAAGGCAAAATCCACTTCCGTAATCTGCCATTGCATGATGGCTGCCCCCACCCAAAAAGTAGGCAAATCCAGTTTTTAATGCAAGCTCTGCAGATTCACAACACGCTGAAGCATTAATTAAATTTTGATTTACTAAATCACTTAATGACTTTGTAGCACTTAAAGGATCATATCTATTATAAGAGCCATCTTCGTTTAAAAGCTCATAAGTACGAATTATTTCTTTTTCTGCTCCCTCTCCTAAAAAACTATCAACAAATCGTTCTGTATGACAAAGAAGAAGAATGTCCTTATGAATAGATGCATTCGATGGAATATGTACCCATTTTTTTTCATCGATATTGCTCATTACACCATGTGTAAGAGCATCAAATACCTTTTTTGCCTTATTGTAGCGAATTGGAATTAATATTCCATAATCTGTGTAACGCGTATCACTTTCTTTGCAGTAAACAATCATAGAAAAAGTATAACACAGACTAGCAAAAAGAAATAGTGATTTTTTTGTATCAAATACCCTTTTTTATGCCGATACAGAACTACATAGATTTTTTTTAATAAATATGATATATTTATTAGATATGAAAAACTCATCGTGGAGGATGATTAATGAACACAAAAAAACTCTTTTTTTGTATAGCGATATGTGCACTGAGCATTTCTGCCTTTGCATATAACCCACCTCTAGCAGGTGAAAACCTGTTTAATTTTACAAGCCCCTCAATGCTTTCTGGTGAAGCGTCAGCAGCCGGGGGATCTCTTTTTCAAGTATATCCTGGGCATGTAAGCATAAATCCAGCAATTCCGGCAGGGGAGCAACGCATTGTAATTGATGGTGCCTACACAGCTCTTATTGGACAAAACAAAAGTCAAAACTATGGTCAAGCATTCAGTGCAGGAACAATGATTCCCTCTCGTTTCGGGGTATTTACTGGACTTGTACAAGGTGTTTTTGTTCCTTTTGAAGATATGAATTTTCAAGATAGTTTTACAATCAGAACTGCATACTCAAAAGATATTCTTGACAACCTATATGTTGGTATAGGACTTTCAGGAACATTTGGTTCTGACTGGGCAGTAGCAGGAAACCTAGGATTTTTATACACCATAGATACAATATCATGGATTCCTTTTATGCATGACATCCGTCTTGCAGCAGCCCTTAATCAACTTGGTAAAAGCTATAACCCTGAAAGCCTCGGTGTGAAAGGTATATCTGAAGAAACAACAGGATTCCCCGGTATGATTACACCTCGTCTTGGTTTTGCAGGTACCGTATTCGAAATAGAACAAGTAAAATCAGGAATATCTTTAGATCTTTCTTTTCCTACATTTCAAAATGTTGTATTTGATACAAACGTAAGTTTTTTATTATTTAATATGATAAATGTTTCAGCAGGATGGCAATTTAATTTAGTTGAAACCTTAGAAAGCAAAGCTAATCTTTACCCAAGTGTAGCGGTAAGTGTAAAACTTAATATTACTTCAAAAGAAGATTCCTTATTAGCAAGACAAGGATTAGCACAAAATGAAATAATTGCATCAGGAGCATTTAAGCCCTTAAACAATAATGTTTCAGTTGCCTCAGGAAGTGCAGCATTGTACCTCGGATTGGAAGATACACAAGCCCCTGAAATTAAATTATGGGAGGATGAATAATGGCTTTTCAAAATAAAACAAAGAAAATAATAGCAACAATGTTAGCATCCGCATGTATAGTGGGGGGCATTGCGCTCTTTGCACAATCTTCAAGAAGTCCAATTTATATATCACCAAACAATGATGGTATTCAAGACGAATTAGTTATACCCCTTTCAATTCGAGACACCCGCTACATAAGTGAATGGGCATTGGTAATTGAAGATGAAGCAGGAAATGAAGTTAGAACAATAGGAAACAAAGTTGCTTTACCTGAAAGTCTTACTTTTACAAGTTTTTTTAGACAACTTTTTACCCCAAAACAAGGTGTTATTATTCCTGAATCTGTTACATGGAACGGAATTTTAGACTCAGGTGAAGTTGCACCTGACGGAAATTATAGCTATTATGTTAGGGCTTCTGATGACAATGATAACGAAAGCAGAACACCTTCCTATAGCGTAGTTGTCGACAACACTGCCCCCATTGTAAATCTTTCTCAACCTTCTGAAAGTGCAAAAATATTTGGAGGTAGTAACAAAGCAGAGTTTTCAATTACTCAAGATGGTTCAAAAGAAGATTTATGGACAGGACAAATTATTGATAATGGTGGAAACGTTGTTCGTACTTTTACATGGAAAAATGCAGAGCCACAAAATATTGATTGGGACGGAAAAGATGACAACAGTGTTGCTGTTGCCGTTGGAGCCTATACCTATAAACTAACTTCTACCGACCGAGCAGGAAACATAAATGAAAGCGCACAAATTAACAACATAATTTATGATGCAATTCCTAGAGCGGTAAATATGATGGTACAAGGTAGCCCTTTTTCACCTAATGGCGATGGTGCAAAAGATACCATTGATATCCTACCCTCAATGTCTACCAGCGCAGGGCTTTTAAACTGGGATATTGTAATAGCAGATGCACGAGGGAATGCCGTATTTACCTTTGAAGGCACCGATGAGCCACCTCAAAACATTGTTTTTGACGGAAAATCAATTAATGGTACAACCTTAGCCGACGGAAATTACAAGCTTACTTTTACTGCTCTTTTTAGTAATGGTCAAGAATCTATTATTAACAGAAATATTACCGTAGATAACACAGAACCTGTTGCGGTTGTAAAAGCAGACAAAACAATTTTTAGCCCAGATGGAGATGGAAGACTCGACACGCTAACAATTCGCCAAGAAGGTTCAAAAGAAAAAGCTTGGACGGGAACCATTATTAATGAAGCAAACGAAGTTGTAAAACAATGGGATTTTGGTGAAGTTCCACCTGAATCAGTTGAATGGAATGGTGTTACCGATGATGGTCAAATTGTTGATGGATTCTATAAATACGTTTTATCAAGTACCGACCTTGCAGGAAACGTAAAAGAAGAACAAACAACTGCCATTGAATTAAACACAGGCACAACCGAAGTTATTTTAACCGTAAGTCCTGATGCATTTAGTCCAAATGGAGATGGCTCTAAAGATACTTTAACCTTCTCACCTATCATCAGAACAGACACTGGTATTGCAGAATATACCCTTTCCATACTTGATTCAGCTGGTCAAACGGTTAGAACATTTAGCGAAAGAAGAAGCTTACCAAGAAGCATTTCATGGAACGGATTAACTGATGAAGGTGTACGTGCAACTGATGGCATTTACTCTGCTTCATTGTACACACTTTCAAACAACGGAAGTGAAACAACAATGACAACTCAAAACTTTGAGCTAGATTCAACCTATCCTAAAGTTACTATGAGTGCTCCTTACACTTTATTTAGTCCTAACGGAGATGGAAACAAAGATGATATTCCTATAAGCATTCAAACAAGCAATGAAGAATTGTGGACAGCAATAATCACTGCAGATGCAAACAAAGAAGTAGTAAAATCTCTAAGTTGGAACGGAACCGTGCCTTCATTTAACTGGGACGGTACCGACGAAGCTGGAAACGTTGCTCTTGATGGTAGTTACACATTTACATTAACAAGTACCGATAAAGCAGGAAACACTGTAGAAGCTTCAATTGAAAACATTGAAATTGATAACAGAGCAGCAAATGCCTATGTTACTATTGAAAAAGAAGCCTTTAGTCCTAACAATGATGGATTCTTAGACACTCAAACATTTAGCATTAGAACAAGTGTTGCAGATGGCATAAGTTCTTGGGCATTTACTATCATTGATACCGCTACGGGGCTTAGTGTACAAGAATGGAGTAGCGATGATCAAGCAAATGTTCCTCAAACAATTGAATGGGATGGTATTGCAGCAGACGGAAGAACTGCAGAAGGTACATTAAGTGCAAACCTCGTATTAAACTACGAAAAGGGTGATATTGTTTCTGTTACCTCTTCTTCATTTGTAAGCACCGTAACAGCGCCACAACTATCTGTGCAAACAGCACCTGAATACTTTAGCCCTGATAATGACGGCTCAGATGATGACTTGTTTATTAGACTTCTTGGTCAAAGCATAGTACCGTTTACATCATGGTCATTTGAAATTAAAGATCCTCAAAATGATAGACCATTCTGGACTACATCAGGTAGAGCTTCAATCACCGAAAGAATTATTTGGGATGGACGAAGTAACTCAGGCGAGCTTGTACAATCTGCAGTTGATTATCCATATGTATTTACCGTAACAGACTCTGTTGGAATGACCTCAACTGTAGAAGGCATTATTCCTATTGATGTTTTAGTCATTCGAATTGGCGATGTTCTTAAAATGCAAGTTCCGTCCATTATCTTTAGAAGTGATAATGCCGACTTTGCAGGAAAAGATATTGATTCTCAACGAGGATTAGAACAATCTGTAATTGATAACAATGAAAGAGTTCTAAAACGTATTGCAGAAATCTTGAATAAGTTTAGAGACTATAATGTAACTATTGAAGGCCATGCAAACAATATTAGTGGAACCGAAGCAGAAGAAACATCAACTGCAAATGGAAACATTCCACTTGTACCGCTCAGCGAAGATAGAGCCGAGTACGTAAAAGAAGTTTTAGTTGAATACGGCATTAACTCAAGCCGACTCAGTACCGTGGGTATGGGAGGTCGTGTTCCTGTTGCCGGCTTAGACGACAGAGAAAACTGGTGGAAAAATAGACGTGTAGAGTTTATTCTTAATAAGTAATTTTTTTGATGGGCCCATGCATTTTATTATGCATGGGCTTTTTTTATGTGTATTAAAATTAACAATGAAATTCTTTAAACCTTAATGCAGAGAAAATTAAAATACCTTATAAAACAAAAATTCCAAAAAGGGAACCGAAAATAATATAGGCAATAACAGGGATTTTTGTCTTAAAAAGTAAAAAGGTCATTATAAACCAAGCTGTAATTCGTGCAGGTTCAAGTATGGCTAGCCAGTTTTCACTAGTGTCACGAGGAAGTATAACAACAGAAATTAAAAAAACATTACAGGCTGCAACCCATACAAGACCGGTTGCGGCAGGGCGAAGAACACTAAACAAGGTTTTAACTAGCGGTTTATCTTGAATTGCTCCAAAATACTTAGCTATAATGGCAATAATAATTATAGAAGGGGCTACCGTTCCTGCAGTAGTAAGAATTCCACCCCAAATACCATGCATTTCATAGCCTAGATACGTAGCCATGTTTATACCAATAGGCCCCGGAGTAGATTCAGAAACAGCAAGCATGTTGTAAAAAAGTTCTGCATCAACTAATCCTCTTCCAACAAGCTCTTGATACATAAAAGTGATGGCAACTTGCCCCCCGCCAATGGTAAAAAGCCCAATGTAAAAAAACAAACAAAAAAGACTAAACAAACTCATGAGTTGCCTCCTTGTTTTTCAATATTAGAATTGCGGATTGTATTAATACCAAAAAGCATAAAGCCAATTGCAAAAGCGCCTAAAATTATCCAAAAAGTTTGAATATCTAAAATAAGAACCAAAACAAAAGCTATAATAGCTATAAAAAGCTGAAAAACCTTACGTATTGCGCTCTTTGCAAAACTCCATGAAACCTTCGTTAATATTGCAGTTACAGCAATGTTTATTCCGGCTAAAGCCTTTTGAACAATTTCGTAATCAGTATAATTTGATAAAAAAGCAGCTATAAGTGTAATAATAATTATAGAAGGGGTAACCATTCCAAGCGTTCCAAAAATCCCTCCAATAACACCATGGCGTTTGTAGCCCACAAAGGTTGCTACATTAACAGCAATAATCCCCGGGGTAGACTGTCCTATGGCAAAATAATCTAAAAGCTCTTCTCTGTTTGTCCATTTTCGCTTTATAGAAAGTTCTTCTTCTAAAATGGGTAACATTG
Source organism: uncultured Treponemataceae bacterium (assembly GCA_964370555.1). Taxonomy (GTDB): domain Bacteria; phylum Spirochaetota; class Spirochaetia; order Treponematales; family Treponemataceae; genus CAYJFX01. The sequence continues at coordinate 6,865 of CAYJJW010000081.1, forward strand.
CATATCCACCACCAAAAGTTACCGAGCCAATTTTGAAAAAGGCAAAAAATACACCCAAAAGACCTTTAAAAAGATATTTTAAATCACTATTATTCTCATTATTCATGTAAGAAGTATATCATTTTTTTTATATAAAGAAAAGTAAAAGACCGCTACAAAATTTAAGTGTGAAAAAGTCTTTTTTGGTGTATACTAATAATAAGGAGCATGTATGAAAAAAATACATTTTTCAATTGTTGGTGCTGGATGGAGAAGTAATTATTTTTTTAAACTGGCAAAAGAACTTCCTGATTTATTTTCTGTTTCAGGCGTTGTAGTACGTGATGAAAAAAAAGCACTGCATATAAAAGAAACATGGGGATTCCCCGTAGCAAACGATATTAATAATCTAAAAAATACAGGTGAGTTTATTGTTCTGTGCTTACCTCAAAATGTAATGCCATCATTTATTCAAGATTGCAATAAAAAAGAATACTACGTTCTTGCAGAAACGTTTGAAATGAACAATGTACAAGCATTAAACGATTTTTATGCATCCATTGAAAAACCTGAGCTAGTGCAAATTGCAGAACAATACACCTTGCAGCCTATGCACCATGCTCGATTAAATCTAATAAAAAAAGGCGAAATTGGAGATATCCAACAAGCAATTATTTCTTCCGGCCATGGATACCACGGAACAAGTTTAATTCGAAACTATCTTGGAAAAACATTTGAAAATTGTACCGTAAGAGGAAAAATTTTCAATGGGAAAGTTATTAAAGGTCCTGGAAGAAATGGGTATCCTGAAAAAGAAGAATTAGTAACAGAGAACCAAGTTATTGCAACACTTGATTTTGGTGATAGTATCGGAATGCATTATTTTACTTCTGAGCAATATTTTTCAAAAATACGAAAACCAAATATTTTAATTAGGGGAACTCACGGAGAAATTCAAAATGACACCGTACGCTCACTAATTGATTTTAAAACGCCTATTGAATACCCACTGATAAGAGAAACTCAAGGATTCAATGAGTTTCCAAGTTCGTATGGACTTATCGGGATAACGGGAGCAAAAGATTGGGTTTACAAAAATGCATATGTAAAAACGAGCATAAGCGATGATGAAATTGCAGTTGCAACAGAACTTGAAAAAATGGCAGTATATGTTAGGGGCGGAAAGGTTTTTTATAGCCTTGAAGAAGGATTGCAAGACCAATATCTTTCTTTATTGATTAAAGAATCAATTACAACAAATACCGATATTGATTCTAAAACGCAGTCTTTTGCAAAATAGGTTAGTTACACAAAAAAAGGAAGGCCTTTGCCTTCCTTTTTGATTATTTTTTTAATAATGCTGCAAACGGATTGTATGTCATTCCGTCGTCGCCTGCGTTCACAGTCGATACTTTTTCTCTTCTGTCTACAGGTGGTTTAGGGGCAGGTTTACTTCCAGCTTTTACGACTTTTACAACCTTTTTAGCGCCGTCTGCACTTCTAGGTTTTGCACCACCAGTGCTTCCGCCAATTTCAGGATTGCTTTTGAGCGATAAAGAAATACGACGTCTATCCATATCAAGTCCGATAATAGTGCATTCTTTAATGTCACCTACTTTTATAACATCCATAGGATTTGATACGTAGTTGTCTGAAAGTTCAGAAATGTGTAAAAGTGCTGTTTCTTTTAAGCCAAGATCAACAAAGGCACCAAAGTCTACAACATTTTTAATTTTACCGGTTACTTTCATGCCTTCTTTTAAGTCTTCAAAAGAAACAACGCCTTTTTGCATAATTGGTTTTGGAAAACCATCGCGTGGGTCTCGGTTTGGCTTTTTAATTTCGTCAATTATGTCGTTTACGGTTTCATCTCCGAGCTTATACTTTTCTTTTAACTCTGTTTTTACGCTTGAAGGAATATCTTCTTTTTTGAAAACATATTCGTATACAATGCGTGCAGCTTCATAGTTTTCAGGATGTACCCATGTGTTATCTAATGGATCTGCACTTTCAGGGATTTTTAAGAACCCAGCACATTGCTCATAAGCTTTTGGCCCTAAGCCGCTTACATTTTGAAGTTCTGCACGGTTTGTAATTTTTCCCTTGCTTTCGCGGTACGCAACAATTTTCTTTGCAGTAGGACCTGTAATACCAGAAACATACTTTAATAAAGATGCAGAAGCTGTGTTTAAGTTTACACCTACATTGTTTACAACTGAACCAACAACTTCATCCAATGTATCTGATAATTTTTTTTGGTTTACGTCGTGTTGATAGAGTCCAACACCAATAGATTTAGGATCAATTTTTACAAGCTCTGCTAATGGGTCTTGTAAACGACGGCCAATAGAAATAGCCCCTCTAATAGTTAAGTCTAGGTCGGGGAATTCTTCACGTGCGGTATCACTTGCAGAATATACAGAAGCCCCATCTTCATCTACTACGGTAAATAAAACATCGGGATAGTTTTCTGAAATTACTTTTGAAACAATTTCTTGCACCTCTTTTGTACCTGTACCGTTTCCAA
>CAYJJW010000082.1:0-6948 GCA_964370555.1 uncultured Treponemataceae bacterium
GCAAGTAAGAGTTTTGTATTTGCAATTCCTGCAGCGCCTGCCCCATTTACTACAATTTTTACGTCTTCTTTGTTTTTTCCAACTACTTTTAATGCGTTTAAAAGTCCTGCAACCGTTACAACGGCGGTTCCGTGTTGGTCATCATGAAAGATTGGAATATCGCACTTTTCTTTTAATTTTTTTTCAATTTCAAAACAGCGAGGAGCAGAAATGTCTTCTAAGTTTACCCCACCAAAACTTCCTGAAATTGCATAAATGATGTTTACAATTTCATCAACTTCTTTTGTTTTTAAACACATTGGAAATGCATCTACTCCACCAAAGGCTTTGAATAACACGCACTTACCTTCCATAACGGGCATTGATGCTTCTGGTCCAATGTCTCCAAGGCCTAAAACTGCTGTTCCATCACTTACAACAAGACACATGTTTCCACGTGCTGTTAAGTTGTAACTTTCCTCAATATTTTTTTCTATTTCTAAACAAGGTTGTGCTACACCAGGTGTGTATGCAAGCGAAAGGTCGTCTTTAGTTTTTACAGGAACGGTTACATCTACGGTAATTTTTCCTTTCCATTCTCTATGTTTTTTTAATGATTCTTCAGCGTAATTCACAGTCAATACCTCGTTATGTAATTAAAATATATGGGATATAATACAGGAAAAGAGGGAAAAAGGCAAGATAATTAGTTAATTACTAATTACTAAGTACTAATTTTTATACTCACAAGTATAAAGAACGGTTGACTATACCACTGACACAAACCCGTCATTCTGACTTTGCTATCTGCTGCTCAAAGCCCCGTCATTCTGACTTTACCTTCTGCTGGGCTACAGGAAGAATCTATTACACTTTTAAATCTACAAAATTATTTCATTTTTTTCTCTAAAACTCTGTTTTTTTCGCATTTTTGAACAATATATATAGTATACGGGAATAGTTACTAATTACGAGTTACTAATTATTTAAGTATTGTAAAAATCAATAATTAGGAGTATACTATGTATAAGAAAGAAATTTCTAGAATGAATGTCGTAAAATTGACATCGTGTCAATTTTACTTACCGAGTTTTGAGCAGTCGAAGAATAATGATTAGCTCAAAACTCGCTCTGCTTTTGTTCACCATCCATGGCTCACGATTTTTGTACAAATGTGGCACGGATGCCACCAAAACTGAATAAGTCTGCGAGTTTGATAACGTCAAACTCGGTAGTAATTTTAGCATGGATGCTAAAATTACGAAAAGTTCAAGTTAAAGGAAATGAAACCTTTTTTGACCGAGTTTTAGAATACTGGGCAAGAAATTACAAGGCCGAAAAGATTAAAACAAAAACGGGAAATGAGATAAAGAAGTTTGTACCAGTTATAAGTATAAGTATTCTTAGTTTTACCCTTTTTGATGATATTGAGTTTGCACATACTTCGCACATGATACATTGTGTGCAAAACAAAAAGCTAACGAATAATAAGTTAGAAATACATTTTTTGGAATTACCAAAAATGCATACATTGGTAAAAGAGGATGAGCTAAAAACATGGCTAACATATTTTGGCTCTAAAGACTTTGAAAAAGACAAGGGAAAAATAGCAATGCAAGGTGAAGTATTTAAGAAAGCAGTTGGTGATTATGAATATTTTAGAGCCGACAACGATTTGGTAAGTGAGTATGTAAAACGAGAAGTATATCTTAATGGGCAATCTGCAATGCTTGAGCGAGAGTTTGAAAAAGGCGAAGAAAAAGCAAAGCTAGAAATTGCAAAAAGCCTTTTAAATTCAGGCCTCAGTGTTCATGATGTCATAAAGCATACCGGACTCACCGAAGAGCAAATAAAAGAACTCTAGTTAATTTTTAATTCCTAATTGTTACCCTTTCAAGCACTAAAAGAACGGTTGCATGTACCACGGGAAGCATTACAATGTTTCTATCCACAAATTTCGCAAGAATTACGCAGATTTTTATTGACAAATCTTATGGTGCTACTCCCTCTACAAGATTTCCGCTTGCATCCACATGTGTTGCCGTAGAGTCATCGTCCATGGGGAAGTTATCTACCGTAAACCAGCTTGCGTTTGTACTTTGTACTAAAATATCACTTGTATAGTTTTCCTCTGGGCTTAGACCAATACGTGCGGTAGTATCAAGTTGTTCTGTAATATATATTCTTGCATTAGTTCTGCTACCCATAAAACTTACGTTATTTTTTGTTCCGCCGGTATAACCGCTACTTGTAATACTACCACCAATTACATTATCAGATATAATTGGATTACCTTTAAGATTAAGTGACGCTGTTGGAGTAATGTACACTGCACCACCACCACCGTTTGCATTATTACCTGTTATACTACCGCCTTCCATATAGAAGGTTGCCCCATTTACATACGTATTACTATCGTAATCGTATACATCTCCTAAATGTACACCACTTCCCGCGTACCCAACAGAACTGGTTCTATTAGCTGTAATAGTGCCACCTTTCATAGTAAAGGTACCACCTTCCATAAAAACGCCACCTCCTTGACCTGTAGATGCGTGACCAGCATAACAATAATTACCAATTATAGTACCACCATTCATGACAAGGACTCCCCCCTCTATACTTACACCTCCCCCTATATATGAGCTTTGTGAAAAAGAAGAAGTAACATTATGGTTATTCTGTAGAACAGTACCATTTTCTAGTGTAAGTGCTCCACTAGATGAAACTCCTATGAGAGCCCCTGTGGCAACTACATTACCGAAGCCTTTTTCAACGGTACCATCTGCATTAAAATCAGCCTCAATGCCACCCATACCATCTATAGTTATGTTCTCAAGTGTAAACGTACCTCCAGTTACAATTATTAAAGTTTCTTTAAAGTCGCTACTACTCATACCGGGATTTTCACTTGCATCATAGCGTTTCATTGTTAAATCATTTAACCACGTTGTAGGGGTACTCCATGTTTGGTCACTAGTTATGTTTATACTGTTCGTAATCCAAATGGTGCCGCCATCATTCAAGCGCGAAAGAGCCACTTCAAAGGTTTTTATGGTATTATTTGTATCAGCACCACTTCTTCTGTCATCACCATAACTGCGCATATAAACATTATCTATTTTAGGAAAAACCAATTTGAGATGATTATCTTCTTTTACTCGACCATTTACACCGTCATCCATAATAAATGAGCTTTCTTCAAAATAGTGAGTGGCTTCATTTTGCACAAGCACACCTAAGTAGGTGGTATCAGGGCTTAAACCAATTTGTGCACCAGAAGTAAGCGGACCTGCAATTTTAATAGGACTTTCAGTATCAGTATAGGTATACTTAACGTTATTTTCTGTACCATCTTTATTAAAATTTCCCACTATGATTGGAGTACCCAGTAACCTAAATACACCCATATTCCAAGAAGATGCTGTGTTAACATACACACCTCCGCCTACAGAACCACCTAGAGCTTTATTTTCTGTTATGCTACCTCCTTCCATCGTAAAGGTAGCACCGCCAGCTACATATACACCTCCACCACCATAAGAAGAAGAGTAAGAATAAAAACTAGGATTATCTTCATTGTCATTTATACTACCACCTGCCATTGTAAAAGTTGCACCATCAGCTATATGCACACCTCCGCCTCCGCCAAAAGCAGAAGAAGAACCAGAACTAGCAGAAGATTTATTGTCTGCTATAATGCCGGTTTCCAAGGTAAAGGTTCCACCATCACCTACATATACACCACCACCTCCATAAGAAGAAACATAGGAAGAAGAAGAACTCATTTCATTGCCTATGATACGGCCACCGTTCATAGATAAAGTTCCTCCAGCTACATACACTCCTCCACCATAGAAAGAACTATAATTAGAGACTTTATTATTCTGTAGAATTGCATCGTTATTAAGAATAAGTGTTGCACCAGATAAAACTTGTACAAGAGAGTCAGAAGCTGTATTATTACCTAAGCCAGTATCATCTGTGCCATCTGCATTAAAGTCGGCAATTATACCACCCATACCATCTATAGTGATGCTCTCTAGTGTAAGAGTTCCCCCCGTTACATTTATTAAAATTCCTCTAAAATCATTACTTAGCATTCCACTATTTTCACTTGCATCATAACGCTTGACTGTTACATTATTTACCCAAGTAGAAGGTGTACTCCATGTTTGATCACTATCTACTGTAATACTGTTCATAATCCAAATGTTGCCACCCTCTAGTAAACGAGAGAGTGCTCCATCAAAGGTTCTTACGCTATTATTGGTATCGGCACCACTTCTTCTGTCATCTCCGTAACTACTTAGATATACATTAGATACCTTTGGAAACACCAGTTTAAGGTGATTGTCTTCTTTTATAAAACTACTTCCACCATTATCGATAGTAAATGAGCGTTCATCAAAATCATGTGTAGCTTCATTTTGAACAAGTATACCTTCATAGATGGTAGTATCAGGGGTTAACCCAATTTGCGCACCAACAGTGAGGGGTCCTGTAAATTTAATAGGGCTTTCTGTATTACCATAAGCATATGAAATATTATTTGTTATACCATTCTTTAAATTACCTGTTATAGTTGGAGAACCTTTTAATTTTACTGTACCCGTATTGCCTGATGATGTACCAATATACACACCTCCACCTTTAGAATACGAAGAAGAATCTGTTGTCATGTTCCCTATTATGCTACCAGATTCAATAGTAAATGTAGCATCCCCAGCCACATATACACCGCCACCAGAAGAAGAAACTTGATTGCCTGTTATAGTTCCGTTTTCCATAACAAAGTTACCACTGGAAACATACACTCCACCTCCACCATAAGCGATAGAGGACGAGTTTGGAGTTGTTGTTATATTACCTGTAATACTACCGTTTTTCATGGTAAAAGTTCCACTACTAACATACACTCCTCCTCCACTTCTAGAAGCCTCATTATTTGTTATGCTTCCTGCATTCATGGTAAAGGTTCCACCACTAATATACACTCCTCCTCCAGAAGAAGAAGCCTCGTTGCCGGTTATGCTTCCTCCATTCATGGTAAAGGTTCCACTGGATATAGACACTCCTCCTCCAGAAGAAGAATAATAAGAAGCAGCAGAAGCCTGGTTGCCTGCTATGCTTCCTCCGTTCATGGTAAGGGTTCCACCAGACACCAAAACTCCTCCCCCAGAAGCAGAGGAATTGATTTTATTATTTTGCAAAAATACACCGTTTTCAAGAACGAGCGTTCCACCGGATTTAACTTGTATAAGTGAGCTACTAGCATCAACACTTCCTAAGCCTGTTTCATCTACACCATCTGCATTAAAGTCGGCAGTTATACCACCCATGCCATCTATAATGATGTTCTCAAGTGTAAGAATTCCTCCTGTAACATTTATTACGTTTCCTTTGTTACTGTAAGTACTCATACCGCTATTTTCATTTGCATCATAGCGTTTTATTGTTAAACTGCTTGACCAAGTAGAAGGTGTGCTCCATGTTTGGTCGCTATCTACCGTTGCAGAACTCGTAACCCAAATCGATCCTCCTTCTTCTAAACGAGAAAGTGCTACATCAAAAGTTTTTACGGTATTATTAGTATCGGCCCCACTTCTCCTATCATTACCTCCAGAACTTAAGTATACATTAGATACTTTTGGAAATACCAGTTTTAGATGATTGTCTTCTTTTATAAAACTACTTACACCATCGTCCATAGAAAAATAGTTTTCTTCAAAATCATGTGTTGCTTCATTTTGAACAAGTATACCTAAGTAAGGATACGATGGACTTAAGCCAATGTTTGCACCGGTGGTAAGAGGACCTGTAATTTTAATAGGACTTTCAGTTTCTGTATATGTATAATCAATATTATTTGTGATACTATCTTTTTTATAATTGCCGGTTATGATGGGAGTTCCCTTAAGTTTAAATGTACCCATTATTCCACCCGAGGTTGAACCTACATACACACCACCGCCAGAATAATAATTAGAAGAATTTAATACCTCGTTGTCTGTTATGCTACCACCTTCCATTGTAAAGGTGCCACCTTCAACATATACACCACCACCTCTAGTAGAAGTTTCGTTGTCTTTTATGCTACCAGCCTTCATGCTAAAGTCTCCATTAACAAAAACACCACCCCCTTCGTCATTAGAAGAGTTATTTGCAATGTTACCAGCATTCATAGTAAAAGTGCCGCTATTATCAACATGAACACCACCCCCTCCTGTAGAGGAAGAAGAAGAAGCTGTTGTTTTATTTTCTGTTATGTTTCCATCGTTCATGATAAAGGTACCACCTAGAACATGTACGCCGCCACCTTCATAGGTAGCAGTGTTATTTTCTATGCTACCACCTGCGAAGGTAAAGGTTCCATCCTTAATATGTACACCGCCACCAAAATAACCTATATTGTCTGTTATGTCACCACCGGTCATGGTAAAGGCTCCAGAATACATATACACACCACCGCCATAAGAAGAAGAACCTGTGGTTTTGTTGCCCGTTATGTCACCACCAGTCATGGTAAAGGCTCCAGAATACATATACACACCACCGCCATAAGAAGAAGAGCCTGTGGTTTTGTTGCCTGTTATGCTACCACCAACCATATCAAAAATTCCACCATTTGCAACATGCACGCCTCCACCATTAGATGAAGTTTCGTTGTCTGTTATGCTACCATCATTCATGGTAAAGGTTCCTGCATATACATATACACCGACTCCAAGGTTTTCTGTTATGCTACCACCAGCCATATCAAAGTTTCCACCACTTGCAACATATACGCCTCCCCCAGAAGAATAAGAGGTCGTTGTGTTCTCTGCTATGCTACCACCTGTCATCTCAAAGTTTCCACCATTTGCAACATACACGCCTCCACTAGAAGAATGAGTGGTAGTAGTATTTTCTGCTATGATACCACCTGCCATATCAAAGTTTCCACCATTTGCAACATACACGCCTCCA
>CAYJJW010000082.1:7048-9240 GCA_964370555.1 uncultured Treponemataceae bacterium
TATGATACCACCTGCCATATCAAAGTTTCCACCATTTGCAACATACACGCCTCCAGCCCCAGAGGAAGTTACGTTGTTTGTTATTCTACCGGTTTCCATGTTAAAAAATCCGCCAGCATTAACGGTAACCGCAGGATAATTGCTATTCTGTAGTACTGCACCATTTTTAAGTATAAAACTTGCATTTGTAACTTTTACAAGTGAGTTTCTCGCAACAACACTACCTTCACCAATGAAATCATTAGTTCCATCGCCATCAGTGTCTACCTGTATGCCGCCTTGTCCATCTAGTGTAATATTTTGTATAATAAAAGTTTCACCGGTAACATCGATTATTTCATCAGTAAAGGTACTTTCTCGTTTTACAATAATGGGTGTATTAAGTTCTGAACTCCATGTTTGACTTTCTGCTACGGTTACAGTACCGAGAATTAAAATGGTTCCGCCAGTGCCTAAGAGATGTGTTTTAGCGCTTTCAAAGGTATTATAAGGGGTATCTTTAGTACCATCTCCATTATTTAAAGCAGTACCATCTAAGTATACAGAGGGAAGTTTACCAAAATCTATCCACATTGCATATAATGTAATATCGTCCGTTGCAGTATACTTTTGTCCATCGCTATATGGAGTTCCTGTACCATCTATTGCAGTATTCCAACCATCAAAAATATAACCTGCTCGAACAAACGTGTTTTCCTTAAGTTCTTGTTCAACCTTGTGTTCAAATATTTGTGTTATATCTTTGTTTGCCCCACCGTTTGCATTAAAAGTCACGGTGTAAGAAGTTGTTTCCCATACCGCATACAAGATTATAGTTTCACCATGTGTGCTTGTTAGGTTTATAAGGCTTTCTTCATCGCTATATTCTTCGCTTGTAGCAGTACTTGTCATGGCCCAGCCTGCAAAAACCATGTCGCTAGGGGCAGTAAAGCTATGTGCTCTAAGGTTTTGTGGCTCATCATAGGTAAAGTGTTGACTTTCCATTGTGCCAGTTCCGCCATTTGCATCAAAGGCTACAGTGTAGGTATTTGCGCTCCACAAGGCTGTTGCAGTTTTATTTTCATCATAAGACCATAGAGTAGATGAAGATAGCACGTTACCATCAATATCCCAGCCAGAAAATCTATAACCTATTTTTGTTGGATCAGTAGGTAAGGTTCCAATTGGCTCATTATATGTTACCGTTATATCGTTTACATTGCCTGTTCCACCATCTAAATTAAATGAAAGTGTATAGGTTTTAATGCTCCACATTGCATATAAGGTACTATTTTCTGTTGCAGTAAAAGTTTCCCCTTCTGCATACATTGTACCGTTACCACTACTATCGGTGTTCCAGCCATCAAAGGTATAACCTGTTCTAATAAAGCTGTTTGCATCAAGTTCTTGTGAAACGCCTTGCGTAAATGCTTGGGTTGTTGTTCTATTTGTACCGTCATTAGAATTGAATGTTACTATAAAAACAGGTACATCTGACCAAAGTGCATAAAGAGTAATAATTGCCCCATCAACATGTGTAAGATTTAGTACACTGTCTTTGTCGCTATGTTCTACATTTGTTGCAGTACTTGTAGTTGCCCAACCTGCAAAATATTTACCGCTTGGCCCTGTAAAGCTATTTTCTGTAAGATTTTGTGCTACACCGTAGGCAAGTTCTTGAGCCTGCATTGTGCCAGTTCCGCCATTTGCATCAAAGGTTACAGTGTACATATTTGGAGTCCATTTAGCGTACAAGGTAGTATTAGCCGTAGCACTATACGATTGCCCATCAGTATACAAGGTACCGCTTCCGTCTATAGTAGAAGTCCAGCCTGTAAAAGCATAGCCAACTCGCTCAAAGACATTTTTTATAAGATTTTGAGAAACCCCTTTTGTAAATACCTGGCTTAACATTGTACCTGTACCACCATTTGCATCAAAAGTGATAGTGTATGTGATATCTTCTGATTCTTGTGGAGGTTTTGGGGCAAAGAACTCTTCTACATCTACCGTAAACATGTCGCATGAAGCGAAAAATAATACTACTATACTAAAAACAATATATAACTTTTTCATAATTTATTTACCAAAATTATAATGAAATATGGTAATAAAAACAAGGTGGGAATATGGTAATGGCTAAATTTTAATTACTAAGTGCACATTGTCAGATTAAGTGCAACACCCTTGTAAAATAGATTGGAGTACTTCGT
>CAYJJW010000083.1:0-9184 GCA_964370555.1 uncultured Treponemataceae bacterium
ATTAAACAAGAAAATATTGACTCAAAGGTTAGTGTTCGGTATTTTCCATTCAATGCATTAAGAGCTTATTAATAGTGTACGCCTATATACACATACCTTTTTGTAAATCAAAATGTGCTTACTGTGATTTTTTTTCTGTTGTTCCTTCTTTAGAATCTACGCAAATTAAAAAAATTGTAAGCGATGAATATATTGAATCTTTATTACATGAAGCGTATAACAGAGTAAAAAAATATTCCATTAAAACGTGGAGAAGTTTATATTTTGGTGGTGGTACTCCAGGATTATTAACAATTAAACAGGTGCAAGTGCTACTTAAAGGGCTTTATTTATTATGTCCTTTGGAAAAAGACGCTGAGGTGACCTTTGAAGTAAATCCTTTTGAGCTTGCCTCTGAAGGTGGCTTAGAGTATTTACAAAATCTCTCACAAAATGGCATTAATAGAATATCCTGTGGGATACAAGTACTTGATGATGAAGTTTTGTCTTGTATTAATAGGCGTTCAACAAAAGAAGAATGTATTAGAGCCCTTGAAGTTCTGGAACATTGGCGAAACGAGTGTAGTAAAAGCGATTATGGTTATCAATTTTCAGTTGACCTTATTTCAGGTTTGCCAAAACTCAACAATTCTCAATTTAAGAACAGTCTTAAAAAAATACTCACGTTTCAACCAGATCATATTTCTTTGTATAGTTTAATTTTAGAAGAAAATACTCCATTATATTCTCGTATACAAAATGGATCCTTATCATATAATGAAGATAAGGCAGACTTGCAATGGCTTTTAGGGCGTGATATGCTTTTAGAATCAAGATACCACCAATATGAAGTATCAAATTTTGCCTTAAAAGAGGAATATGAAAGTAAGCATAACAAAGCATATTGGCGAATGGAAGATTATATTGGCATTGGTTGTTCTGCATGTGGTACTATTGGAAAGGAAAGATTGACAGTTACAAAAAATATTGAAGCATACTGTAATTTTTGGCTTAACAATAAGGAATCTAGCGATATTCCGCAAAGCGTTTGTGAATGTGAACTATTAAGTAAAGATGATAGAATTTTTGAGTATTTAATGATGGGGTTTAGAACTTTAAAAGGGATCAATGAAGATATTTTTTTTGACCGCTTTGGTGTTACGCTTGAATCAAAAATTGGAGAAGTTTTTTCAAAGTGGGAAGTTAAAAATCTTACAAAAAAGGAAGGATCTTTTTATGCTCTTAACAAAGAGGGGATTTTACTCTTAAACTCATTTTTAACTGAAATCATATAGTTTTGTTTTACTAGTATTTAGCCGATACTGTAGTAATGAATTTATATAAAAACTTATTAGTACTATTTTTTATAACAAGCACAATTCTTTATGCTCAAACTCCTGCCATAGAATCTAAAAGTGAAAATATCGGAGTATGGGAAAATGACTCTAAAATTATTTCAATTAACTCAGATGAAAATGGATTACTCAAGGCGGATGTTGTTCTTAAAACATTCTATGGTTTTTATTATGATGGGGTATATCCTATACATGAAAGCGTTCCAGTAAATTTAGCACGGATTGATAATGCATTATACACAGAATATTGGACAAAAGAGCAAGCCTATAAAACTTTGGGAAAACCCATTGTAGAAGAACAAGAAAATGATCCTGTTTTTAAAGTTAAAGTAGAAAAGCCAATACAATTTGATAGTGCTTCGGCAATCCCTTCCGATGGAGTGCTTTGGCTTCCTAAAAGTAATACAACAGAATTAAGTATTGATGAAACCATGATTAAAGATGAAGTACTTGGCTATTATGTAGATGAAAATAGCACTTATGAAATACGGTATTGGATCACAGATATTCCATATAAAGAAGAGAAAGTTGCATTAAAATTAATTCAAAGTAGTGATTCTGAGAGTGTTTTTATTAATAAGTATATTCAAATTGGCAATGCTGTTTACACTTGTGCTACAGGTTTACGTACAGAAATTCGTAATGTAAAGTCTGTAGAAACAATACATGAAAACATTACGTATAATGAAACAAATTCATTTTTGGTTATGGGTGAACCGTATATAGTTTTATCAGATATTTCGAATGTTGATGAAGAAATACTAGCACATAATTCTATCCCAAGACCGCCTCGAAACGGACTTGCAAAATTTGTAGAACCATCAATTTACAAAAAGTTAGAATCGATGACCATAGAAGACTTTGAAGACACTTTTAGTCCAAATTATTGATTATTTATGTAATACTTTTCTTTTTTCTTGTTTTCTGTTATACTTTCTTTATGAATAATGAAAAAATTGTTGTAAAATGTATAACAGAAACAGGAGCCGTTCTTCCGGCGTATCAAACAATTGGGTCTGCAGGAGCTGATGTATGTGCTCTTTTGGATGAGCCAATTTGCTTAAAGCCTGGAATGAGACAAATGATTCCAACAGGTTTACGTTTTGAAATACCTCTCGGTTTTGAAATTCAAATGAGACCTCGATCTGGCTTGGCTGCAAAATATGGCATTGCTTGTGTAAACTCACCCGGAACAATCGACTCAGATTATAGGGGTGAAGTTAAAGTTATTTTAATAAACCTTGGACAAGAAGATTTTATAATTAATTCAGGTGATAGAATAGGGCAAGTTGTTCTTGCTCCCGTATTTCAAGCAGATTTTACGATAGTAGAGTCTTTAAGTGATACGGACCGTGGTTCAGGCGGGTTTGGAAGTACCGGAGTATAGTTTTTTATACTATACAAAAATGAGAAATTAAACCGGAGTAATATACTATGATTAGAAGTAATAACCATGTTCTCATAAAATACTTATTTAAAGAACTTTGGGTATACTTTATTATAGCGTTTCTTTTCTTTTTTCTCATCTTTTTTGTAAACCATTTACTATTAACTGCAGAAGATATTTTAGAAAAGAGAGTGCCTGTAACGCAAGTTATATTATTTATAATTTATTCTCTTCCTTTCATAATTGCACAAGCAGCCCCTTTTGCAACGCTTGTTGGGTTTTTAATGTGTTTGGGAAGAATGGTAAGCGATAATGAAATACTTATTTTACGCTCTACAGGGCATTCTTTTGGATTTTTATTAACGCCTGCATTAATTCTTGGTTTGCTTATTTCATTTGCTTCTTTTTTTGTTAATGATTATCTTTTACCAATGGGAACTATTGCATATAATAGACTGTATATATCAATTCTTGTTTCAAATCCATCTGTAGAACTTGAGTCTTTTTCTATAAGGCGCTATGAAGACTCAACACTTATTATCGGTGAAGTTGATAACACTTTTGTTTCTGATCTTATGCTTTTCGATACAGACTCAGAAGGGCAAGACAGGGTTATAATAGCTTCAGATGTGCAAGTAGTTTCACCGGAAGATGATGGGGTAGCTATGAGACTCAATATGGATTCAGCAGAAGCAGCTTTTCTTAACAGAAATAAAAAGGATAACTTTGACTTTTTACAATCGGGTAAAGCTTCAATGAATCTTTTTACATCAAATTTTTTTCCGTCATTTTCATCTTCTAACCCACGTGAGATGACATTTTATGACTTACAAGGTGAAATTAATGAAATGAGACTTGATGAAACTACAGACCCTCAAACACTAAATTCATATGAGCTTGAATTTCATAAAAAGTTTTCGCTTCCGTTTGGGTCAATATTTTTTGCATTTTTAGCTTTTCCTATTTCGATTCTTTTTGGAAAGCACAATGGACAAACGATAGGGTTAATAATAGGTATTTGTATAGCGGTACTTTACTGGGCGTTCTTAATAGTGGGCCAACAATTTGGTTTAAGGAACGGACTAGATGGCTTTATTACGATGTGGCTTCCAAACTTTCTTGTTGCATTGGTAGGATTTTTCTTTTTTGTGAGATTATTAAAAAAATGACACTGGTATTGTATTTATTAAAGAGATTTTTTCCCATTTTTTTAGGAACACTAGCATTTTTTTCATTTGCTATTGTACTAGTTGATTTATTAACAAATTTATGGAGATTTATTTTAGAAGAAGTTGCCATATCTACTATAATTAGTATTAGTTTATTATATATACCAAAAGCAATATCATTTTCAATGCCTCTTGCAATTCTTTTTTCCTCTGCATATACGTTAAGTGCGCTCTATGCAACAAATGAACTAAGTGCAATTTTTTCTTCAGGCATTTCGCTTATAACATTTACACTTCCAATCCTGATTTTTTCGTTTTTAGCAAGTATTGGACTATTCTTTTTCGAAGACAGGTTTGTTGTACCAATGTTACAACAAAAAGTTGAAGCGCAAAATCTTGCATTAAATGAGCCTGTTTCGTACGATAATGATAGAATTGTTGTGCTTGCTGATGGCGGTTTAACGGTGTACAGGGCAGATTATTATAATGATACACAACAACGACTTACTAATGTAGATATTTATGTTAGAAATGAAGATAAAACGCTTAATAAAATTATTCGAGCGGATGCAGCGCTTTGGAATGGAGAGTCTTGGAATTTATCTAATGCTCATACATATATAAATACAGGTACAGAACTTGTTTATACTAAAGGAACAGCTTTTACCAGCACAGAGCTTCCAGATACTTTTAGAAATATTGTAGTTTCTGTTGAAGAAGTTGGTGTAAAAGAAGCAAAAGAGTATATTGATAAGTTAAGAAGAACAGGCTTACCGTTTTCTGAAGAACTGTCGCAATATCATGAAAAATTTTCATTTTCTTTTGTTATTTTTATTACCGTATTTTTATCAATTGGATTATCAGGAAAATCTAAAAAAAATGTTTTACTAGTTAGCTTAGCTCTCTGTGTAAGTGCTGCTGTTGTATATTATGTATTTCAAATGGTAACAATGCTTATGGCAAAGTTTGGCTACCTTTCTCCCTTTGCGGGTGCTTGGCTACCGGTAATAGTATTTATTGGAATAAGTATTGTTTTATTGCGTTTTGCCAGAACATAAATTTGCCGATATTATAAAAGAGGTTTAAATGATTAAAGAAATATACACTTGTACTCATAAAGATACAAATTCTAATGCTCGCTGTGGTCTCTTAGAACTTCCTCATGGAACAGTAGAAACACCGGTATTTATGCCGGTAGGAACAAATGCAACGGTAAAGGCAATAACAAAAGACGACCTTCACGAAATTGGCTTTGATATTATTTTGTCAAATACATATCACTTGTATTTACGACCGGGAGGAGATATTCTTGAAAAGGCAGGAGGACTACATGGCTTTTCTGCGTGGAATAAGAATATACTAACAGATTCAGGTGGCTTTCAAGTGTTTTCACTTAGTCCATTTAGAAAAATAACAACAGAAGGTGTAAAGTTTCAAAGCCATATTGATGGTTCTAAACATTTTTTAACACCTGAATACATTGTAAACATTCAAGCACAATTTAATTCTGATATTCAAATGCAGCTTGATGTTTGTACTGGTCATGGAATAAGTGAAAAAAAAGCTAAAGAAGCGCTATATATAACAAAATTATGGACACAAAGAGCAAAGGATACGTGGCTACAAAGACGGGATGAAGGTTACGAAGGCTATCTTTTCCCCATTGTTCAAGGAAACTTCTTTAAGGAACTCAGAAAAGAAAGTGCAGAGTTTGTTGTAGACTTAGATTTACCCGGTATCGCTATTGGAGGACTTTCTGTTGGCGAACCCTATGATGACTATTGCGAATATCTTTCCTATACAGCTACTTTTTTACCTGAAAATAAACCTCGCTATGTTATGGGAATAGGAACCCCTGAATATATTCTTGAAGCAATTTCAAATGGTATTGACATGTTTGATTGCGTATTACCAACACGCAATGCACGAAATGGCTCCTATTTTACAAAAGATGGTCCAATTGCAATTAAAAAAGTTCAGTACGAGCAAGACTTTGGTCCTATAGATCCTGAATGTAGTTGTAAAATTTGTAAAACATATTCACGCTCTTATTTAAGACATCTATACAAAAATAACGAAATTACAAGTTCGATGCTTGCTAGTTATCATAATCTTGCATTTTTACACAATATGATGAAAGAAGTACGACAAGCAATACAGGAAAATAGATTTAAAGAGTACAAAGCAGACTTTATTAAAAGATATACTGCAAAAAAATAAGGAAACTGTTATGAAAAAAAATATATTATTACCTTTTGTTTTTTTGTTACTACCATATTATGTGTTTTCGCAAGAAGTAGTTACAACTTCAGAAGGTACTACAGATACTTCAACTTTAACGGTAGATACAGCCGAGCAGATTAGTCCAGAAAGTAGTACTACTGAAAATACAGAAATATCTACAGAAGTTGAATCTGCTTCCAAAAAAGAAGAAAATGCTGAAGTACTTTCGCAAAAAGAAGAGAGAATGGAAACATTGCTTTACGGCTTGGATTCAGAAGTTAGTAGCTTGGTATCTACACTTATTTCTGAACAAGATGGCTCATACACAAAAGAACTTGCTGAGATTTTTGAAAGTGCAAGTAATGTAGTGTTAAAAGATCGAATTATTGCCTATTTTACAGCCTTTTCTGATGAGTCGCTAAAAGAGTATGCTTTGTATTTATTGGAAGATCCCTATGATGAAAAAAACTCAACAGTAAACGCATTAATTAACTATGTTGCTAAAATTAAATCTACCGAAGCAGCACCACTTTTAGTAGATATTATTGATAGTGATGAAAGCTCATATTTTAATTCTTCTGTTTTAGCTCTTGGAGAGATTGGTGGTGCAGACGAAGCAACATATTTAATTGATTATCTTGAGAATGACTTATCAACAGGTGAGAGACAAAGTATTGTGCGCTCTCTTGCAAAGCTTAAAGCTCCTGAAACCTATGATATGATGGTTGAGATGGTTGAAAACGATGAAGAAAACTCGTATGTGAGAATGTATGCAGCAGAAGCAATAGGTACGATGAATCCTGAAGATTCAACAGATGTTCTTGTTACACTCTATGATTCAACCGACCCAAATTTGAGAGAATATGCAGTAAAGGGTTTAACAGAAAATACCAGTGAAGAAGCTACGCAGCTTTTATTAAATGCGCTTAAAGATGACCATTATAAGGTTAGACTTCAAGCAATAGATTCAATTACAACAAGAAATTTAGAAGAAGCTGCTCCTGCCTTGCTGTATCGAGCAAAAAATGATACTGAATCATCTGTAAAGTATAAGTGTTACGATACGCTTGCACTTTTTAATTATACTGACGGTATTGATTATTTAATTGAACTATTGCAAGGAGCTCTAGTGAGTGATGCAGTAAAGGCAAATGTTGCAAGTTCTCTCATTAAGCATGATGTGGGTAGGGGAATTGACGAAGCTGTTACGCTTGCGCTAAAAGTTGTTAATGACGACAAAAAGAAGAATTTACGATATGCTTTAGGAAAAGAATTTGCAAAATATGAAAACTCGAAGTTTGAAAAAGTATGTGAAGCATACCTTTCCAGTAAAGATGTATCAACTCAAGGTACCGGTTTAGATATTTATAAAAAAAATCCGTATCTTAGCTTAAAAAGTAAAGTAGAATCACTTACAGAAGGAGATGTAGCTAATAGTATTAAAGCAAAGGCTAAAAGTATTTTGGAGTCTCAATCTTTTTTAGCTCCAAAACCAATTGATCCTTTTGAAGAAGAAAAAACGCTGCCATTGGCATAAAAAAAGGGGCTTTGTAACACATTGTGTGACAGCCCCTTTATTTGTCTTACCATACTTTAACAGAAAGTGATAAGTAATTATCCCAAGAATCTTTATACTTGTCATCGTTTCGAGGCTTAAAAGCCATTTTTAGTGAAATAGGTATTTCATTAATAAAGCTCATATCCATTTCTGCTTGTACGCTTAAAGAATGAATCCATTCATACGTTCCATCGGTAAGAAAGTATTTTTTTGTATCTGTATTATCACTTGGATCTCCCGGTGTTTGAGAATCCCCATAGTCTAAAGAACTATTAACATCATTTCCAAGCTTATCGCCATATTCTCCATCTTCAATAAATGCTTCAAGTCCATGCCTAACAAGACTGTACGATAAAGATGTTTTTAAAAACCAAAGTGGTAATGATGTTGCAGTTATTTTAAGCTCATCAGAGTTTGGTGGTAAGTAGTAACCAAGATTCTCGCCATGATTAACATAATTTGTATGCATTTTTATTGTCTCATTTTTATCAGGATTTGCTGTTGTTGGAACTTGAGAAGAGTACCAAGGAGTTTGTGTTCCTGGATGAGTATACATGTAAGGTTCTAGCTTTGTGTATTGGATATTAAATATTGTAAATGCCGCTTCTGGAATTGCCGCTTTTAAGCCTGTTTGGTATGCATACATGTTTCTATCCATATGAAAAAAATCATCTGATAGAAGATTTAATTCATCGGTAAATAAATTAAAATAAAAATCTACACTTCCAGGTATTTTTGCACCTACTGATACCCCCATAAGAATATTATCAAAGTCTCCAATAATATTTTGTGTAAAGAATGGAATCATTCCAGGCATCATGTAGGCTAATTCAAAGCGTTTTGGATATACTACAGAACTTAAGAGAGCTGCATATGCATAATCACCAAGGAAAAGTTCTGCCATAAAGGCTGAAAAAGAGTTTTGATAGGTAGTTGGCTTTATAGTGTCAGAATCTGTTACACTGTATTCTAAAGAGCCTGTTGTAAATGATAAACTTGCAAAGTCTACTGGATGAATATACATTTCAAAAGCTGTAAAAGGTTGAGCTGTTTCTGAAAGCATTAAGTTTCCGCTTCCTGTTCCCCAGTCTCTTCTAATTCTAGAATAGTTTATTCCGATTTTATTGTCAAAAAAGTTTAGCCCAAATTCCGGTAAAAATTGGTAAAATGCTGAAGCTTCTTCCGATTCTCCCTCAAAGGCATCATCCAATGAGCTTAAACCATATACATAACCTGCCCAAAATGGGCTAAAAGTGTAGGGCTTATAAGAACTAAAATCAAGCTTAGAAGCACCTACACCTAGGTTAACATTATAAGAAAAATTATTACCTATATCACCGAGAACGTAGCCTCCAAACATTGCATGTGCTGAAATACTTGGATCATTAATATTGGAATCTAGGTTAACATCAAATGTTGTTCCTATTTGTGCAGATGTATAAAGACCTTCTATAGTCTCTTCAAATCTGTAAGAGCCTGTCTTTGCATATGTTCCTATTGCTTCTGTTGCAGT
>CAYJJW010000084.1:0-5262 GCA_964370555.1 uncultured Treponemataceae bacterium
CTTATGATGAAAAAAATGGCAAAAAACAAAGGCATGCAAGCTAAAATGATGGAACAATTTGGTGGCGGAGGAATGTTTTAATTAGTTACGAATTACTAGGTACTAGTTACTAATTTTGAAATAGCACAAAAAAAATCACGGAAGACTCCGTGATTTTTTTTGTGCTATTATTATGGCTGACTTGGAGGCGTGGGTTTAACATAAGGATTAGCAGTATGTTCATTCCCGTTTATAGTTCCACCTGTCCACGATACATTCGTAAGTATTGAATTTGTATTATTTTCCCCATGTAAGGCAGATATAGTTGTTTCATCTCCATTAAAATATACAGCATCATCATCTTTTATATTAATATAAGTTGCATCAACCTTTGCCGTTTCTTCAAAAGCATAAACATAACTTCCATCTGAATTAAGAGAATAGTTGGGATAGTACAAGCCATCAGTATTACCTGAAATATCACCACCTTTAATTTCAATGTTCGAATGATCACCTGATACCGTAATTGCACCATGTGGGCTAACATTGCCTTTGATAGTACCGTCATTTATTGTAATTTCTGTTACACCTAGCTTACCAACAGAAGAAATAATTGCACTACCTGCTCTACCTGAAGTATTATTTTTTATTTCGCCCCCATTCATAGTGAATTGTGCTCCCTCATAAAGGAATATACCTGCACCTGTTCCTCCAATATCAAACTCTTCACCATCAAGTATTATACGCATAGAAGTACTATTTGATGTCATACCACCCATTACTTTAACAATTGTTGTATTACCTTCTATGGTGCCCCCATTCATTTCAAAAGAAGAATTGGTTCCGGTAGCAAAGACACCTGCACCGCGAAAACTTACATTGTTTCGAATAATACCAGTATTCATAATAAACTTTCCATTAAGAACGTTTACAGCACCACCACCATCTGTCCAACTTGCCTTTGTATTTATATTTCCTTCAATAATTCCACCATCAAGAATAAAGGTAGCACCTCCATCTACTCGAACACCACCCCCATTGTCAGACTTACCAGCTTCAATGGTAACACCTTTTCCGAGAGTAACGGTTGTACCAGCACCTTCTACTACAAGTGAAGTAAGAATTCCACCACCACTTATTGCATGATCTTCACCTTCAGGTACTGCCAAGGTAACATTAAGTGGTTTATCTGCTGTTCCACCTGTTACCGTAAAGGACTCTTTTTTTCCATCAGCATCAAGATTTGTTATATCTTCAGATAACTCTAGCGTTATATCTCCATTCTCATCTGCCAGTGCTTCAAGATTCTTAGGGTTTTCCAATGCCTCTAAAGTATCTCCAAAGTTTGTATTATCAACTGTTAATTCACCTTGTTGGAAATCAAAGTCAACATTAAAACTCTGTGTCTCAAGCCCACTTGCAAATAAGTAACCTTCTTTATATCTAAGCACAATAGGGGCTACAACATCATCTCCATTTTTGCCTATATCTAAAGTTCTGTCATACCCATACATTACATTGCTTTCAGCTTGCGCATTTATTTTTGCTACTATACTTGCAACGACATCTGATGTTTCTACTGTTGATGATTCTCCAACAGCTACCTTTCTTGTTCCACCGGGTGTAAGACCATCTACTATATTCCAGCCACTACTTCCCATTACTACCGCATTTTCTACTTCTGGTATAATGTTTGTAAAGTCTATATCAGCTTGTGTAATTGCTTGTAAATTTCCGGTAAAAGCTCCATACTTATTCGTTATTGCTATTTCTATCGTTTCTTCTTTTGCGCCACTACTTGCAAATGTATACCCATCAGGGGCTGTTGCCGTAAAACTCACCTCTGCATTCTTACTTCCTAAAGCTTCTACAACATCATGCACAATAAATGTTACATTTGCATCTGCTAGTTTTTCTCCAAAAGACTCACTTATTGCCTCTTTTACCGCTATATTTCTCTTATCTTTGTCAAATACATCTGCTCCAGTAAAACTCACCTCTAATGCTTCTGTACTTCGTAAGTTTATCTGTCCAACGCCTGCCTTTCCATCTGCTACCGTTACAGGAAGGCCTACTGTTCCATATATATCAAATGCTGTGTTAAAGTTTCCATTTACTGTAAGTGTTATAGTACTTAATTGATTAGGTGTAGGTAATTTATAATACTCTTGTGCACCCAATGCTTGTAAATCTTTTATTATAACTGCTGCACTCATTTTACTATTTTCTGTATCAACTATTACATCTACATTCGCACTACCAATAGCATTCAAGCCCCTTTTCATAAGGGCACTTCCAAAACCACTAACTATTGCACTCTTTACTGCACCAATTTTATCAGCTTCTGTTACACTTGTTACATCAAAGGTTACTTCCCCACTTCCACTATACCCTTCAAGTGTTATTGAAGGCATCCCTGCAATTCCCATTTCTGAATCTACGTTATCACTTATAAGATTTTCTATAGTAATTACCTTATTAACAGTAAATTTTATTGTTATTGCATATTCTCTTTTTTTACCCTCAAAAATGTATCCATTATTTGCCGTTAACACTAATTCAAAAGCATTAATGCCTGCATCTACTTCTGTTTCATCAACGTCTATTCTTGCACTTGTATTTGTTATAGCTACCTTCGAAAGTATTGCATCTGCTAACTCTCTCTTTGTTAATATAGCACCTTCATGTACATCAATAATACCATCATAAAGAAGAATACTACCCTTTACTATTCCCCAGCCTACAAGACCACTTGAAGCATACTCTTCCCCTTCAGGCATTATATCATTGTCGCTTATATTTTCATTCTCTATTACAGTTGACTCTTCTGTTAATGTTATACGTATTGTATTCTTTCCATCTGCAAATGTATAATTTTCATCCTTTGCTTCTAGCCCTGTTATTTCTGCTTGTGCTGTTGCAGTATTTGCAAATAAACTCCGTAATATTGTATTATTCGTAAATGTTACTTCTACATTTGTATCCGTTATTTCTTTTACACCTTTTGCATTAAGTACTAAGTTTAACACTTCTATAATTGATATCTCTAATGCAGCTATTTTTTCATCATCTGTTTGGTGTGCATTATCAAAGTTCATATTTATTGCAGGATCTACTTCATAGTTTACATTTAAGCTTCCGCTTACTATCCCAGCTTTCGTTGTATCTGCAATAACAGCATCCCAAGTTAAACCTTCTAAGTTTATTACACTTATATCTCTAAAGTCTCCTGTAACCTCTACTTCTAAAGGATTATCTTCTGCTCTAAACTCACAGCCTTCATCTGCTTGCATAGTAACACTTACAGTTACACCACTATTATCAGCATTCACAATAACTTCACCTAAAACAACACTTTCTACATGCTCTACTTGTAAAAAGGCATTTTCTACTTCTTCATTTACATACTCTTTTTTTTCTTCCAATGAGTATTTTTTCAATGTTGCAAAATCAAAGTTAAAACTTGGAACGCTTGATAAATCTACATATGCATTCTTTATTACTATAAATGTAAGTGCTATTTCTTTTTCTTCACTTCCACCTTCAAACTCATAGCCATCATGTGCACGCAAGGTTACGCTAAGTATTTTTTCTCCACTATTACCTGTAGTTATTTCACCAATTTCACCTATGCTATATGAAATTACATCTACATTTGCAATATCTATATTTGAAACAATTACCTCTGCCAATTCTTCATATGTTACTTCTTCTCCAGCTTTTACATATACGCTAGCCACTGTCGGTATTTGTGCGCTTTCTATTCTCCACTCACCCTCTATTGTGAATGTATATGTATCACTTATTGGTTTTATATCAGTATCTACAATATCGCTATTTTCTATAATTTGAATAGATTCTGTAAACAAGATTGTTATACTATTCTTCCCTTCTTCAAATACATACTTCCCGCTTATTGCTTCTAAACCACTTACAACTGCTCTTGCACTATTTAACCCTGAATCATATGTCGCTTCTACATTTTCTACTGTTATATCTTTTACGCCTCTGTCATTCAATGCGCTTCCATTCAATGATGTTACAATTGCATTACGTATTGAGTTCTCTTTTTCTTCTTTTGTCTTTATTCCACTGGCAAAACTCATGTAAACAGAATCTGTTGTTAAACCTTCTTTTACAACTGCCTGTCCTATACCGGCAATAGTTTCATTTACCTCTGTTGCAATTCCTGTTAATCCTACTAAATTGATTACACTTACATCACTATAATCACCCTCTATAGTTACTCTTAATGGATTCTCATCTTCTCTAAACTCATACCCTACTTTTGCTTCCATAGAAACTTCTACCTGGGCTTCACTACGATCTTCTGATGCAATAACCTCTCCAACTGTAAAGATTTCTACACCTTCTGTATCCGCGATTTCACTTTGTAACTGTTTTTTTGTAGCTTCTTTTTTCTCTTCAAGCGTATAGATTCCATCAAAGTTTACACTAAATTCTTCTACATCACTCACATCTACAAATTTGTTCTTATATATGCTATAAGCTATCTCAAGCTTTTTCTCTGTTTGATTACTTCCTGAAAAACTATAGCCTGTATGGGGTGTTAATACTACTGTTATCTCTTTTGCTTCTTCTTTCCCAGCATCAATAGCACTATCTTCTACCGTTTCAAGTTTTGCATCTGAGTTTGCAATATCAATACTTTCTACAATACTTCTTGCAATATCACCGTAATTTGCTTCACTTATTGCCCTTACTACAAGTTTTGCATCTTCACCTATTTGTAAAGCACTTTCTATACTCCACTTACCAAAACTTTCTAATAACGCATCTTTTGCTTCTATATCTAAATCATTTATTTGTGAGTTTTCTATTACAATATTCTGTGTTGTTAATTTTATAATTAATGTAGGTATGTTTTCTTTAAAATAATATCCACTTAGCGCACTCAAGCCTGATACGCGTACCAGTACTTCTTCTATCGTTTCTGTTTCTACAAACGTTACGCTTATATTTTCTTTTGTAATTTTTGATACACCTCGCTCTTCTAATGAATCATTTAATGATTCTACTACCGAGGCTTTGATTGCTTCTGTTCTTTTTACATTGCTGTTATCGGTGGGTGAAAATCGCATATACGTGACGGCACTCACTAATGCGTTATTTAAGACTGCTTCTCCTATCCCGGCTACACGCTCTCGCGCTAACACTTGTTTTCCTTGCAATCCTATTAAATTTATTTCCTGTGCTTTTGGCTGTGCTGATACAACCTTTTCTTCTTCTGTTACTATGGGGTTTGGGTTCATTGATACTTGG
>CAYJJW010000084.1:5272-9103 GCA_964370555.1 uncultured Treponemataceae bacterium
TTGGCTACATCCTGTAAGTATTATCAATACTGTTACATAGCTAAATAAAATTCGTTTTATCAAAATTTACCTCTTTATTGTTTCCCCCTCCCACTTTATCCTACATTTAAGTAATTCGCGAATAATATACTGTATTTTAAAATTAAATTCAAGCATTTTTTTCTTTTTTCCTTAAATTTATTCTTTATAAAATTTAAAATTAATACTAATTCAAATTCTATATCTTGCATTTTTAAGACTTATAAAGTAAAATGGTAAACGACGCTTTTCGTATTATATGTAAAAGTGCAAATTAATTCTTTTCATTTTTTAGGAGAAAAACATGAAAAAAACTCTTCTTTTGGCAGTTGTTTTTGCAGTACTTTTTAGTTCATGTTCAAACAATACAGGCACTGCCTCAACTGACGAACTTGTAGTTGTTATGGGTGGAGAAGCTGTAACGCTCGATCCTCACGGTCAAAATGACCAACCTTCATCACGTGTACGTAAACAAATTTACAACACACTTGTAACTCAAAATGAAGCTATGGAAGTTATTCCAGGATTAGCTGAATCTTGGGAAATTACTGATGGTGGAAAAACTCTTACATTAAAACTACGTGATGATGTAACATTCCATAACGGAAACAAATTTAATGCAGAAGATGTTAAGTTCTCTTTAGAAAGAGCTTTAGCATCTCCTCACGTAAAAAACATTGTACAAGCAATTGATCCTAACGGAATTACCATTATTGACGACTATACTGTAGAAGTTAAAATGTTATATCCATTTGCACCAATTCTTGCTCACTTAGCACACACTGCTATTTCAATTCTTGATGAAGAAGCTACAATTGCTGGTGGAGATTCTTACGGACAAAATCCTGTTGGAACAGGCCCATACAAGTTTGTATCATGGACACCAGGGGATTCAATTGTATTAACAAGATTTGATGACTACTTTGAAGAAAAAGCAAAAATTAAAGATGTTAGAATGCGTGTAATCACTGAAAATTCAAACAGAGCTATTGCCGTTGAAACAGGAGATGCACACATTGTTTACGATATTTCACCTAACGATGTTGCTCGTATTGAATCAAACGATGAACTTAATATGGTAAGAAGTGCAAACTTTTCTTCAGCCTATGTTGGATTTAATGTAGAAAAAGCACCTTTCGATGATATTCGCGTACGACAAGCAATTAACTTAGCACTAGACATGGATTCAATTATTGAAGCTGTTTATTTTGGTGCAGGTAGCCCTTCAAAAGGTCCTATTGTAGAAAGAGTATGGTCTTACAACACTGACCTACCAGGTTATGGATACGATTTAGAAAGAGCAAAAGCTCTTATGGCTGAAGCAGGTTATGCTGATGGTTTTGAAACTTCAATTTGGGTAAACGAAAATACACAACGTATTGAAATTGCAGAAATTGCACAAGCTCAATTAGCAGAAATTGGTATTACGTTAAATATTGAAATCTTAGAATGGGCAGCATACCTTGAAAGAACTGCTGCTGGTGAACATGAAATGTTTATTCTTGGTTGGGTAACAGTAACAGGGGATCCTGACTATGGTCTATATGCAACGTTCCACACAGACAGCTTTGGTGCCGCAGGTAACCGTTCATTCTATTCAAACCCTCGTGTTGATGAATTATTAACAATTGGTAGAACAACAGGTGATCCTGATGCTCGTATGGCAGCATATAAAGAAGCTCAAGAAATTATTTTTGATGAAGCTCCTTGGATTTTCACATGGCAAGGTGAAGACCTCAATGCAACACGTGCAAACGTAGCAGGTTTTACAAATAACCCAGCAGGTCACCACAGACTTGACACTGTTTATTTTACTGAATAAAAACGCAAGACTACAATGTACTGTTTAATTGAAAAGAACAGTACACATTGCATTTTTAGAAGCGGTATGCTTTTGCATACCGTCTTTCTTTTTGGAGGAATTTTGCATAGATATATTTTAAGAAGATTTTTGATGATTATACCTGTTTTATTTGCGGTATGTTTTATCATTTTTACATTACTTTACTTTACACCGGGAGATCCGGCTCAAATTATGCTTGGAGAACAAGCAGACCCTAATGATGTTGCACAACTCAGAGAAGAGTTAGGCTTAGATGACCCATTTTTTGTTCAATTTGGACGCTACATACTCAATATTCTACAAGGAGATTTGGGTATTTCATATAAAACAGGAAGACCTGTGCTTGACGAGCTCACTGCACGCTTCCCTACTACAATGCTTTTATCATTTTTAAGTATTTTAGTAGCAGTAGCAATTGGAGTACCAGTTGGAATTATTTCTGCTACAAAACAATATTCACTGTTTGATAATACCGCTATGGTTTTTGCACTTCTAGGAGTTTCCATGCCAAACTTTTGGCAAGGTATGGTGCTTATATTAGTCTTCTCGGTTAATTTAAACTGGCTCCCTGCTTCAGGGTTTTATTCTCCTGCTCACTGGATACTTCCATGTTTAACAATTGGTACCAGTACAGCAGCAATTATTACCCGCATGACTCGCTCAAGTATGCTTGAAGTAATTCGACAAGATTATATTAGAACAGCAAGAGCAAAAGGTCAAAAAGAGTCAGTTATTATTATGCATCACCAATTAAAAAATGCATTAATTCCTGTAATTACTGTAATTGGGTTACAGTTTGGATACCTTTTAGGAGGAGCTGTATTAACTGAATCTATTTTTGCTATTCCAGGATTAGGGAAGCTAATGGTAGATTCTATTAAAGCGCGTGATTACCAAGTGGTACAAGGTGGCGTTTTACTCATCGCAGTCGCCTTCGTAGTAGTAAACCTACTCGTAGATATTTTATACGCCTATGTAGACCCTAGAATAAAGGCTAACTACAGTGCTGCAAAAAAAGGATGGTCATTCAAATGGAAAAAGTAAATAAAAGACAAAGCCAATTTAAGGCTACATGGAAAAGAATGGCTCGCAATAAGTTTGCAATGTTTGGTCTTGCAATTATTCTTATTCTTATAATTTGTGCAATTTTTGCAGACGTTATTGCACCATATGGCTATGCAGACCAAGATTTAAAACGTCGTTTTTTACCACCAAGTTTAGAGCATCCTTTTGGAACCGATAACTTTGGACGTGATGTTTTTAGTCGAGTTATTTATGGAACACGTATTTCACTTCAAGTTGGATTTGTTGCAGTAGGTATTGCAAGCATTGTAGGAGGCCTTTTAGGTGCTCTTGCAGGATACTATGGTAAACTTATTGATAATGCCATAATGCGCGTTATTGATGTAATGCTCGCAATTCCAAGTATTCTTCTTGCTATTGCAATAGCAGCCTCATTTGGCTCAGGCCTTACGAATGTTATGATTGCGGTAGGTATTTCTTCAATTCCAACATACGCTCGTATCGTTAGAGCTTCTGTTCTTTCGGTTAGAGAGCAAGAATTTGTTGAAGCAGCCCGCGCAACAGGTGCATCAGACCTTAGAATTATTTTTTCACATATTTTACCTAACGCAATGTCACCGGTAATAGTTCAAGCTACATTAGGTGTTGCAAGTGCAATTTTATCTGCCGCAGGTTTAAGTTTTATTGGCCTTGGTATTCAACCACCTATTCCTGAATGGGGCGCAATGCTTTCTGCAGGTAGGGCATATTTAAGAGAATATCCGCACATGGTTATGTTTCCGGGTGTAACAATTATGCTTACCATTTTTGCACTCAACCTTTTTGGAGACGGACTTCGTGACGCACTCGACCCAAGATTAAAACGATAACGCAAAATATTTAAAGGACACACTATGGCAGAAAATTTATTAACAATAGAAGATTTACACATACGCTATGTTACCGAT
>CAYJJW010000085.1:0-9018 GCA_964370555.1 uncultured Treponemataceae bacterium
CTCCTAGCTCTGGTACAGCATACGAAATTGGTGCAACAGCTATTTTCAAAGGTGCTAAAAACGAAGAAAATGCAAAAAAATTCATTGAATTTGCTCTTTCTCCTGAAGCAGTTAACTTAGCTCAAGAAAATGGTTCATACCAATTCTTAGTAATTGATAATGCAAATCCTGTACAAGCAGCAGTTGACGCAGGCCTTGATAAAATTGAAACCATCGATTATGATTTTGAAGATGCAGCAACAAACGGTCCTATGTACCGCGAAGTATTCTTTAAAACAATTGCAAACGATGGTAGAGTGCAAACTCAATAGGTAGTCATCGTTTTAAGCTACTCTGAGAGGGAGCATTTCCATTCAATGGATATGTTCCCTCTTTAAATTATTCAATACAACATTAAGGAAACGTTATGGCTTTGACACAAGCTTCAATGCTTGAAAGAAAAAAATTTTTTTCTGATCCAATCCTGGTTACAACTGTAATTGGGATATTTTTGTTTTTACTGCTGTTTATAGCATATCCACTTTCAATTCTACTAGTGGACAGTGCTTATGTTGACGGAAAACTAACAGCTTCTGTCTTTGTACAAATTTTTGATATGCCCCAGTTTAGACAGGCAATATCAAATACTTTATTATTAGGATTAATTACCGGTATTGGTGCAACAGTAATTGGTTTTTTATTTGCATATCTGGATGCTTATGTATCAATTAAAAACAAAGTAATAAGAAAACTTTTTAACGCTGTTTCAATTTTACCCGTTGTTTCTCCACCTTTTGTGTTATCTCTTTCAGCTATATTTTTATTTGGTAGAACAGGTTTTATAACACGAAGAATATTTGATTTAAATACAACAGCACTTTATGGCTTAACCGGTATTGCTATGGTACAAATTTTGACATTCTTTCCAGTGTGTTATTTGATGCTTAAAGGGCTTTTACATAATATAGATCCTTCTCTTGAAGAAGCAGCTCGCAATATGGGCGCAAGTAGATGGAAAGTTTTTACTACAGTAACTTTACCGCTATTGTTACCCGGTTTGGGAAATGCTTTTTTAGTAACATTTATTGAATCTGTTGCAGACTTTGCCAACCCTATGCTCATTGGAGGTAACTTTGATACCTTAGCTACATCAATATATTTGCAGCTTACCGGTGCCTATGATAAGGCAGGAGCTACTGCTATGGCGGTAGTATTATTGTCAATTTCAATGGGCCTATTTATATTAGAAAAATATTGGTTAGAGCGAAAATCTGTTGCTACCTTAACTGGTAAGGCATCAAGAGAACGTGAATTGATGACTGATAAGAGTGTAAAAACTCCACTTATTATTGCATGTACTACAATTGCAGCCTTTGTAATAATGATGTATGCAATTGTTCCTCTTGGCTCTTTGTTTAAGTTATGGGGTAGGGACTATTCACTTTCTCTTAAATGGTATGAACAAGTTTTTAAAAATAACGGTTACAGGGTGTTTACAGACTCTATATCATTATCTCTAATAGCTGCTCCTTTAACGGCACTTTTTTCTATGATTATTGCATACTTAGTTGTAAAACGTTCTTTTAGATTTAAAGGTCTAATGGAATTTATAGCAATGCTTGCAATGGCAGTTCCGGGGACTGTACTTGGCGTTGGATTTATTCGTGGCTTTTCAACAGGAATTTTTCATACAGGATTTTTACAAGGTATTTATGGAACGGGAGCTATATTAATTATTGTTTTTATTGTTCGCTCATTACCGGTTGGAACGAGAAGTGGTATTGCAGCCTTACGGCAAATTGATAAATCAATTGAAGAGTCTGCATACGATATGGGTGCATCAAGTGGACGAGTGTTTACAACAGTTACATTACCATTAATAAAAGATTCATTTTTTTCAGGCCTTGTTACAACCTTTGTACGCTCAATAACCGCTATCTCTGCAGTTATTCTTCTTGTAACACCACAATATCTGCTTATTACGGTACGTATAAATGAACATGCTGAAAAGGGCGGTTATGGTGTTGCCTGTGCGTATGCTACAATTCTTATAATTATTACATATACTGCAATTTCAATAATGCAAAAAGTTATTAATAAATTTGGTTCATCAAAATATTCGAGTGAGGTAAAAAATGACTAAAAAATCAAAGGGCGTTTTTCTTAAAAATGTGTCAAAAATATATCAAGACCCTAAAACAAAAAAAGATTTTTATGCGGTAGATAACGTATCGTTAGATATTGCTCCTGGAAGTTTTGTTACTCTTTTAGGACCATCGGGCTGTGGTAAAACTACAACACTCAGAATGATTGCTGGTTTTGAAACTCCAAATGATGGGGATATTTATTTAGGAGATGAGGCAATAAACCATCTTCCACCTAATATGCGAGACACTGCTATGGTATTTCAAAGTTATGCTCTTTTACCACACTATAATGTATTTGATAATGTAGCATACGGTTTAAAAATACGCAAAGTGGCAAAAGATGAAATTAAAAAAAGAGTTTTAGACATGCTTGATCTTGTAGAACTTACAGGACTTGAAGAACGCATGACAAATCAGCTTTCTGGTGGACAACAACAACGTGTTGCCCTTGCTAGAGCTCTTGTACTAGAGCCGGGTGTTTTGCTATTTGATGAGCCATTATCAAACTTAGATGCAAAACTTCGTGTTGCAATGAGAACTGAAATTCGAAAAATACAAAAAAAAGTTGGGATTACTGCTGTTTACGTAACACATGACCAAGCAGAAGCTATGAGTATTGCAGACCAAATTGTTGTGATGAATAAGGGAATTATTGCTCAAATGGGTACCCCTAGAGAAATTTACTTTGAGCCAAAAGATGAGTTTGTTGCAGACTTTATTGGTGAGGCAAACTTTTTAGATGGCGTAATTGAAGATATAACAAACTCTAACGCAACTATTGACCTTTATGGAAAAAAACTTACGGTTGAAACATCTCTTGATTTAAAAAAGGGTGATGCTTGCCATATAGTACTTAGACCGGAATCTATTTCGCTAGGTGACTCTGGTGTTTTAGAATGTAAGGTTGAAGTTTCCACCTTTATGGGTGCATATCAATATTATCAAGTAAAGGTTGAAGATAAAGTTTTTACAATAACTGAATATAACCCTAAGAAAAAGAAAATCTTTAATGAAGGCGATACCGCCTATATGGTATTTGAAAATTCTAATTTACATATATTAGGTAAGTAAAAAATAGCAAAGGGGCTGTGACTTGAAAGAGTGCAGCGTCCCTTTTCTATTACTTTTAACAAATTTTTTATAAAATAACATACAAATGTTTAAAATTACACAAGTTTAAACTTGATTGAGATGTGAAATTGTTTTATAATAATATACAAATGTACAATTTTATACAAATATATTATTAGGAGAAAACATGCTTCACAACAAACAGAACATTAGTTTTAATCGCTTTGACGAACTGTATGGGTCATCAGACGTGCATAAAGTTCTTCCAAAGTTTAAAATGCCTAACACTGAAATGTCGGCAAAACATGCCTACGAAGCAATTCATAATGAATTAATGCTTGATGGTAATGCCTCTCAAAACCTAGCTACATTTGTTCAAACATGGGAAGAAGATGAAGTTCATCGCCTTATGGATGAATGCATTGTAAAAAACATGATTGATAAAAGCGAATATCCTCAAACAGCTGCATTAGAAGAGCGGTGTGTTCATATGTTAGCTTCTTTATGGAATAGCCCACAAGCAGAAACAACATTGGGAACTTCTACTACCGGATCTTCAGAAGCTGCCATGCTTGGTGCTCTTGCAATGTTACGAAACTGGCGCAATAAAAAAAAATCACAAAATAAACCATTTGACAAACCTAACATTGTGTGTGGAGCAGTTCAAGTGTGTTGGCATAAGTTTGCTCAATACTGGGATGTAGAGTTAAGAGAAGTTCCTTTAGAAAAGGGTAAGTATGTTTTGCTAGGCTCTGATATTGCAAACTACGCTGATGAAAATACTATATGCATTGTGGTAACGTATGGCTTAACTATGACACTGCATTATGAAAATGTGCAAGGTATTTCAGATGCACTTGACGCTATACAATCTGAAAAAGGTATTGATATTCCAATTCATGTAGATGGAGCAAGTGGAGCTTTTTTAGCACCGTTTATCGATGAGCAGCGTGATATACCGTGGGATTTTAGGGTTTCTAGAGTAAAGTCAATAAATGCCTCAGGTCATAAATTTGGACTAGCTCCAGTTGGTGTTGGTTGGATTATTTGGAGAGATGCCGCTTGCTTACCTGTTGAGCTTATTTTTAATGTAAATTATCTTGGTGGTAATATGCCAACATTTGCACTTAATTTTTCAAGACCCGGAGGGCAAGTTGTTGCGCAGTACTATAACTTAATTCGGCTTGGCATGGATGGGTATAGGAAAATACAAACAGCATCCTATGAAACTGGCAAGTGGCTTGCAGAACAAATTAATCGAATTACAATATTTACCTTAGTGTATGATGGAAATGGTGGTATACCTGGTGTTGTGTGGAGATTTAAGGATGGAATAAAAACCACTTTTTCTTTATACGATCTTGCAGATAGACTTCAAGCTCGAGGATGGCTTGTGCCTGCATACTCACTTCCTAATAATATTACAGATGTCGTTGTACAACGGGTTTTAGTTAAGCAAAATTTAAGTAGAGATATGGCCAGTTTATTATTAGATGATATTTATCGGAGTATTGAGTACTTTGATAAACACCCAATTGTAAAACCATTAACAGAAAAAGAAGCCGGCGGATTTAAACATACTTAAAATATAATAGGAGAAATTATGAACGAAAAAAATGAAAAAAACACACTTGGTGTTTTTACCTTGGCTATGATAAATGTAGCTGCAATCGTAAGCTTACGAGGACTTCCATCAGAAGCAGTTTATGGATTATCATCAATATTTTATTATGTGTTTGCAGCACTCTTTTTTTTAATTCCTGTATCGTTAATTTCTGCAGAAATGGGTACAGGTTGGCAGCAAAAGGGTGGTGTGTTTCGTTGGGTTGGCGAAGCATTTGGGCCTTTCTGGGGTTTTTTAGCTATTTTTTTACAATGGCTTCAAAATACTATTTGGTTTCCAACAGCACTAACATTCGCAGCCGTATCCCTTGCTTTTATAGATCCAAATCAAAGTTTCGCAGCAAGCTTAGCAGAAAATAAATATTATACACTGACTATTGTTTTACTAGTCTATTGGGCTGCAACAATAATAAATTTTTTTGGTGTAAAATTTTCTGGGGCTATAAGCAAATGGGGGGCACTGATAGGAACACTTATTCCTGGTGTTACTATTATTACTCTTGGTATTATTTACTTAGTAACAGGAAATCCGTCTCAAATAAGTTTTAATGCTAAGGATTTACTCCCAAATATAACAGAGTTTGGAAATCTTTCGCTTGCAGTGAGTATTTTTTTATTTTATGCAGGAATGGAAATGTCCTCTGTTCATGTGCATGATATTGAAAATCCAAAAAAAAACTATCCTAAAGCAATTTTTTTGGCTTCAATTATAACAGTATCTATCTTTGTTTTAGGAACGCTTGCTATCGGTGTAATTATTCCTCATAATCAAATAAGTCTCACGCAAAGCTTACTGGTAGCATACTATGATGTGTTTAAGATTTTTAATGTTGAGTTTTTATCGAGTATCATTGCACTTTTTTTAGCTTTCGGAGTATTTGGGCAGGTTTCAACATGGATTGCAGGACCTTCAAAAGGATTACTAGCAGTTGGAAAAGCAGGGTATTTACCGCCAGTTTTACAAAAACTCAATAGTAAAGGGGTGCAAGTAAATATCTTACTTATACAAGCAACAATTGTTACAATACTTGCCATTATGTTTGTGCTGCTACCTTCTGTACAGTCTGCATATCAAATCTTAAGTGCAATGTGTGTAACACTTTATTTAATAATGTATGGGTTGCTGTTTTTATCATTCATTAAACTTAGGATAAGTCAACCTACTGTTGTAAGAGATTTTACTGTTCCCGGAGGTCGTTTTGGGATGGTCTTGGTAGGCGGCATAGGATTATTAGCATGCGTAGTAGCTTTTTTCTTTGGGTTTATTCCACCAACTCAAATTTCAGTTGGAAGTTCTACTAATTGGGTTATTATACTTATAATTGGAAATATAATAGGCGTATTAATTCCGCTAGTAATGTATAAGCTAAAAAAAGAAAATTGGAAATCACAAAACGAAGAAGATAGTTTCGAGCCGTTTAGCTGGGAAAAGCAGTAAAAAATTAATAAATAAAAAGGAGTTTTGATTTTACCAGAACTCCTTTTTACTACAAACTTTTTTAATTAAAAATAATCTATATTACAATTGGCCCATCATTCCTTGAACGAGGAAAGCAACCACTACAACAAGTGCAGATATAATAAAACCATGTAACATTGGTTTAAAACCTGATGTTGCAACTTCTTTAAAGTTTGTTTTTAGTCCAATAGCACCAAGAGCCATTACCATACAAAACTTAGAAATTTCAGATGCATAATTAGAAATTGTCTCAGATAGTATAGTTTTGTCGACATTTTGATTAAATAGGCTAACAAAATTAGGAACAATATCTAAACTTTTTACTCCAACCATTACTAAAAAGAATAAAATAAAATATGGGAAAATGCGTCCAATATGAACTTTAGACTTGTGATGCTCACTTACATCTCCATTTGCAATTGCTTCTTTTGCTTCAAGTTTTGTGTTAATAATTGAAAAAATGAGTACAATCGGAATTATTGATAACGTTCTAGTAAGCTTTACAATCACTGAATACGCACCTGCTGCATCAGAAAATGCATACCCTGCAGCAACTACAGATGAGGTATCATTTACGGCTGTTCCTGCCCAAAGTCCAAATCCAATATCACTCATACCAAAGTGTCTGCCCATAATAGGGAATAAAATTACCATTAAAACATCAAAGATAAATGTTGCAGAAATGGCATAAGCAACATCTTTATCTTTTGCGTGAATTACAGGAGCAATAGCTGCAATGGCAGATCCACCACAAATACCAGTGCCTGCACTAATTAGACTCGATAATTTCCAGTTCATGCCAAATAGTTTTCCAAAAAACCATCCGCCTCCAAAAGCAGTAAAAAGTGTAAATACCATTACAAAGAGAGAAAAAGAACCAACTAATACAACTTGTGAAAAGCTCAACGTAAGACCCATGATAATAATTGCCGCACGTAAAATTTTCTTAGAAACAAATTGAATCCCAGGTTTTAAGACTACAATTGAGTGTGTAAAAGGATTTAAGGCCATTCCAAGTAATAGTGCAAAAACACTTGCACTAATTAAGTGATAGGGAATAAAACGACTGATTTGCATTGCAATGATTGCAAGTACTACTGTTAATAAGATACCAAATATTTTTTTCATGCCTTGACTTTACCAAAAATTTAATATAAAATCAAATTATATTTTATTATATATATATAAGGTGTAATTATGATTGACTTAAGGCATAAAACATTTTTAGAAGTATGCCGCTTAAAAAGTTTTACAAAGGCTTCCGAAATTCTATGCATTACGCAGCCTGCAGTATCGCAGCATATCAAATACTTAGAAGACTTTTATAACGGGGAATTAATAATCTTTAATAAACGACGATTCGAGCTAACTGAAAAGGGTAAAAAATTGTATAACTTTTTAGTAAGTTTGCAAGTTGACTGTAAAAGGGCAGTAGAGAATATTCATAAAGTTTCTGAAAAAATTACTACTATTTCATTTGGATCTACTTTAACCATAGGTGAATATGTTATGCCTCGGATAATAAAAAAGATCATTAACCAAAATCCACAGCTACAAATATGTATGCCAGTTGATAATACAAAAGAATTATTAAAAAAATTGGATGAGGGCAGTATTCAGTTTGCTTTAATTGAAGGTTCCTTTGATAAAGATAGGTATGCATCAAAAGTACTGTCTGTTGAGCCTTTTATCGCAGTTTCAGCATATAAAAATAAGGTATCAATAGAACAACGATTAGAAGCATTGTGTAGCGATAGGTTAATTACACGAGAAAAAGGTTCCGGAACTAGAATGGTTTTAGAACAAATTTTAGATGAGTATAGTTTAAACATTGATCATTTTGCAAGTTTAATTGAAGTTGGTAATGTAAGTGCTATTAAAGAACTTGTTAAAGAAGGACTTGGTATTACGTTTTTATATAAAATTGCTGTTGCCTCTGAATTAAAAAATAACATATTATTTGAAGTACCTCTTAAAAATTTTTCTGCATTTAGAGAATTTAATTTTGTCTACTTAAAAAACACTCACTTTCAAGAAGAATACTTGTATTGGTATAATGCAATTAAATCATATATGCAATAGTGTTGACAATTGTCTGGATTGGTACTATATTTAATAAATCAAAACAATTTGATATAAGGTATAAAATGGCAGAAAACTTACATGCACGAGATGCACAAATTTTTAAAGCACTTTCAGATGAAAAAAGATTAGCAGTGTTAGAGTTACTTAGAGATGGTGAAAAGTGTGCTTGTGTATTAATAGATGATACAAATATTGCTCAATCTGCTTTATCATATCATATGAAAATATTAAAAGATGCAGGCATTGTAACTTGTAGGCATGATGGGAAGTTTTGCCACTATAGTTTAAGTGAGTCAGGGTGTGCTATAGCGTTAAGTAGGCTTGCGAGCATTACAACTGAAAATGAAAATGCATCTTGTTCTTGCTAGTAAGCACAATGCTCTAGTTGCTAAGTGATAACCACCTATGTTTTGAAAGGTGGTTTTATTTTTGCTAAATATATCAAAAAAAATTGATATGACTGTTGACAAATTGTGAAATATTTCATATATTTATCATATCAAAATTATTTGATATGATAAGTTGGAGGTTACCATGGAAGTAATACAAAGCGCTTGGACATTTTTCCAAGTTCAAATACTCGGAATGAAATGGCTAAATGATGTTGTTGGTATGGGATTAAGTACTTTTGGACTGGATACTAACGATAAAATA
>CAYJJW010000086.1:0-8908 GCA_964370555.1 uncultured Treponemataceae bacterium
TAATTGTTTTTGGCTCTTTAAATGAACACACACCCTTTAAGATTCCTACTTCAAGATCAGTAGTTCCAACTCCTGCTGCAAAGGCTCCAAATGCGCCGTGTGTACAAGTGTGGCTGTCTCCCATAATTACCGTAAAGCCTGGTCTTACAAAGCCCTTTTCTGGGAAAATTGCATGACAAACGCCGTTATGGCCAATATCAAAAAAGTCTTTAATGCTGTTTCTTTTTGCCCAATCACGAAGCATTTTGCCTTGCTCAGCAGTTTTTGAATCCTTCGCAGGCGTTACGTGATCAATTACCGCTTTGATTTTTGTTGCATCAAAAACTCTATCCATTCCCTTTTCTACAAGGTCAGCAATTGCTGTAGGAGTTGTAATTTCGTGACAAAAAACTCTATCAAGTTTTAATACCCATGTATCATCATACGGTTTTTCTACCATATGAGTTTCAAATATCTTTTGTGCTAAGGTTTTCCCCATAGTATCTCCTATATTAAATTATATTCAAGTTATTTAATAATACTAAAGTTTTTGCATATTGTCAAGATATTTGGTAACGCAAAAAAGCACGCCAGTGACGTGCTTTTAGATAATATTATATATGTTACCTACGGAGTAGTAAATGTACGAATAGCACGAACATTATGAACTTTGTCTAGGAAATCAGTTGTACTTCTTCCATCATGAAATGTCTTAACATCTGCAACTTCAACCTTACCTGAAACACTTTTATCAGTAGCCCAATACCAAAATGTTACATCCTGTAAAGGGAGCCCGGGTTTTCTTAATGCATTGTACACATCGGTCAAGTCTGCTAAAGAAGGTAAATGCCAACCGATATTTCCACCCCCATTATAGGATGCAGAAATAGAATAAGCGTCATACCAATTGTTATAACCAATATCATCGCTAACTTCCCAATAGGTATTACCGTTCTTTGAATAAATTAAACCACCACCTGGGCCTACATCTCCAATATCATAGGTATTAGAAAGCACAAGGTTTCCATTTAGAGCTTTAAATCCTTCATTATTGTTTTGATCATTAACAAATGCATACATATCATTTTTACTAATACTATAATTGCTACCAATCGCAATAGATGTACCAATTAAAGTACCTGAAGATGGCATTATGCCAATGTTAGCCTCATCATTAAAACTTGAAGAAACATATATTTTCCCACTGCTATGTCTTTTATACACATTACTTAGAGTATTTCCACTTGTATTGTCTTTAATAATTGCGTTTCCACTAAGTTCAAGAGTTGCATCGTCTATCAGTACACCGGCGCCATCTCCACTTGTTTGGGTATTGTTAACTACTGAGCCACCTGACATAACAACTCTACCGGATCCATTAATGAACACACCGGCACCACTTGTAATATAACCCACTTTTCCTTCTGCTATATTATGAGAAATAACTCCATTTTTAATAGTTGCAACTGAGCCTGAATCTTGTACATATAAACCACCGCCCCATTTTGCAGTATTGTTACTTATAATAGCATTTGCACCGTTCAATTCAAAGTCAGAATCGCCTTTAATATACACACCACCACCATCTAAACCGGCAGTATTATGTTGAATTTTCGCTGTTCCACTTACGTTAACAGTTGCATTGTTCATAGCAAAGATACCCCCGCCATATGTGTCAGTATCTTGTAATGTAGTATTATAACTAATAGTTCCACCACTCATAGTAAAGGTTGAGTTATTTATATAAACACCGCCACCACCCCACAGTACAAGCCTTGCTTCATTTGAGTTTAAAAGAGAACCACCAATTGTACCACCTGTCATATATGCCGTTGCACCGGTACCGACAACAAGTCCGCCTCCTGCATTAGCACTATTATTATATATATTACCGCTAGATAGTCTAAATACCGCTCCTGTTCCCGCAACGGCAACACCACCACCATCTTGAGTAGCATAGTTTCCTAATGCTGCATTTGTGCTTCCGATAGTTGCACCGTTGAGTATAACTTCAGCACCACCCAATACTTGCACACCGGCACCATCCGCTGCACGACCGTTTTGTATCCCAAGATTACTTCCAAGCGTAACTAATACATTTGCACCCTCTACATTAAGTACTCGTCTTGTATCTTCTCCGTCAATATAGCCAAGAGATGAAGAACTTGACCCCTGTATAGTAATATTGAGAGTTTCGCTTGATGAAATATCAACTGCATTAGTACCGGTACCAAAAGTTGTTCCTGACACAATAATAGTATAGGTTGAACTTTGATCATTTATAGCCAGTATTTTATCTACAGCACCTTGTACCGTTAAAAATGCTTGTTCTGTTGATATACCACTATCAGAAACCCTTCCATTGCTTCTTACGTAGAATGTTGTAGGAGGAGCCTCTATAGATGTATCACCTGATGTATCAAGTACAAAATAATCATTTCTATTTGTAGCATCATAATATATTTTTTCTAAATCTTCATTTTTGATTGTATATGATAATCCTTGTATAACAAAATAACCAGGTTCTATATTAGCAGGACTCACCCCTATCCTACCACCGGTAAGACTTCCAACTAACTTTACAGGGCTCGCTGATGTTGAATTGTCTTGAATAAAAACATTACTTACCTTGCCACCACTCCAAACACCATTTGCTATATTTCCACCACTTCCGTTATTGGTGATTGTTGGGTTTCCGCTTATATTAAAAAATGCATTTGCTTCAACATACAGACCACCACCGTTATGAGAAGTAGTTGGACCACCCTTATTATTACTAATAGTACCACCTGTCATTGTAAAGGTATCCAAAAAGCTTACAAGCACACCACCAGCATTGTAATCTGTTGAAGTATTTGCAAGTATGTTTCCACCAGTCATTGTAACGCTCGATACTCCACTTTCTGCATCGGTAGAAACACCACCACCATGAATTGTTGCAGTGTTTAATTCGATGGTTCCACCACCAAAGCTAAAATGAGAACCATCTGCTACATATACACCACCACCATAATTAGCATTATTTGATTGCAATAAGCCTAATGTCATACTTACTTCTGTGCCCGTTCCATGTGCATAAATAGCACCGCCGTAAGCAGTTGCAGTATTTTCTTTTATAGTTGCTCCTGCCACAGACAATTGAGCGCCATTGACTACACGGACACCTGCACCGTAATCTGTACTACCATTTTGTATAGTAAGGTTACTTCCGAGAGTAACTACAACATTTGCTCCAGATACATTAAGAACTCGTCTTGCATTTTGTCCGTCAATATAGCCATGAGATGAAGAACTTAATCCCTGTATAGTAATATGTAAAGTTTCGCTTGATGAAATATCAACTGCATTAGTACCAGTACCATAAATTGCTCCTGATACAATAATCGTATAAGTTGAACTTTGATCATTTATTTTCTGTATTTTATCTACAGCACTTTGTACCGTTAAAAATGCTTGGTTTGTTGTTATACCACTATTAGATTCACTTCCTGTACTACTTACGTAGAATGTTGTAGGAGGAGCCTCTACAGTATTATCTGTTGCATCTCGAACAAAATAATCATTTCTATTTGTAGTATCATAATATATTTTTTCTAAATCTTCGTTTTCTATTGTATATGATAATCCTTGTATAACAAAATAACCAGGTTCTATATTAGCAGGACTCACCCCTATCCTACCACCGGTAAGGCTTCCTACTAATTTTACAGGGCTCTCTGATGTAGAATTAGCTTGAATAAATACATTACTTACCTTGCCGCCACTCCACGTGCCGTTTGTTATATCTCCACCACTTCCGTTACCGGTGATTGTTGGGTTTCCGCTTATGTTAAAAGTTCCTGTATTTTCAACATACACACCACCACCATTATGTGTTGTAGAAGGACCACCCTTATTATTGCTAATAGTACCACCAGTCATTGTAAAGGTATCAACAAAACTAACAAGCACACCACCTGCGTTATTATTTGTTGAAGTATTTGCAAGTATGCTTCCACCAGTCATTGTAACGCTCGATACTCCATTATCTACATCGGTAGAAATACCGCCACCATGAGTTGTTGCAGTGTTTAATTCGATGGTTCCACCACCAAAGCTAAAATGAGAACCATCTGCTACATATACACCACCACCATAATTAGCATTATTTGATTGCAATAAGCCTGATGTCATACTTACTTCTGTGCCCGTTCCATGTGCATAAATAGCACCACCGTAGCCGCTTGCAGTATTTCCGCTAATAGTTGCTCCTGCAACAGATAATTGAGCACCATTCATTACACGCACACCGGCACCATTATCTGCACTTCCACCTGTTAGGGTAAGATTTGCACCTAATGTTACACTGAGATTTGCCCCATTAATATTAACGACTCGTTTGTCAGTGGCTTGAATTGTTCCTGATTCTACAACACTTGTAGTAGTAGGATCATCCCAGCCCTGTATAGTTATATTTATTGGTGTTGCACTTGAACTTTCAATTTCAACCATACCATCATCATCACCGGATGCAATGCTACCTTCGTCCATAATAGTACCTGTAACATTTATAATATATTCGTCAAAACCAGCACTAGAAGAAGCATTTGCCGAAAGTATTATTTCAATAGCTTTTTGAACGGATGCAAATGCATCAGTAGAGTTAAGACCTGAGAATGCATCGTTTCCAACAATTGAAACATAGTAGATCGAAGACACTGCAATAACAAGGGCACCATTTTTTACCGTATATGAATCAGAGGTGTCACAAAATACTACATTTTTAACATTTTCAGAGACAGGACTTGGGATTATGATAGCTCCTGGTCCTGCCCTGTCATGCGGTGTAATACCAATTCGCCCACCGGTAAGGTTAGAAACTGTTATTTTACCTCGGTTGTTATCATCTGTATAAGCATACGCAAGATTATTTATAGTTGCACTGCTTGAATCCAAAGTTCCATTTGATATTGCACCACCTCGCACATTACCACTTATTGTAGGCTCCCCACGTAATCCTAATGAAGCACCGTTCTCAATGTAGAGACCACCACCATTTC
Source organism: uncultured Treponemataceae bacterium (assembly GCA_964370555.1). Classification (GTDB taxonomy): domain Bacteria; phylum Spirochaetota; class Spirochaetia; order Treponematales; family Treponemataceae; genus CAYJFX01. The sequence goes on from CAYJJW010000086.1 coordinate 5,019, forward strand.
CCATTATTCCAGCAGTATTTAATGTTATTCTTCCACTTGCAATTTCTGATGTTGTACCACTAATAAAAATTCCACCGGCATTTACTTCAGCTTGATTTAATGTTATTTCTCCATCTTCCATAGTAAATGTTGCGTTACTATTAATATAAGCTCCACCACCTATAGCTGTTGCATAATTTTCGCGAATTTCACCCTTTAACATAGTTAAACGTCCTGAATCTACATAAACACCGCCACCAAGAGCTGCCCTATTATTGCTAATCTGCGCATTCCCTTTTAACGATATATTTCCCGCTGCAACATATAAACCGCCTCCATTATTACTAATATCTGCACCAGAAATACTAATATTATCTGCAAGGGTTATATTCAAATTAGCACCATTAACATATAAAACACGCTTTGCATCTTGTGGATTTATTGTACCTTTTTCAGAATTACTAAAACCTTGTATGGTTATATTTAATTCATTCACATTTGCAATAACTACATCACTTTCAGTATCATCCGAGCCACCAAATACTGTTCCTCTTACAACAATAACATAGTCTGTATCATCATCTTCACCATCATCGCTTGTAATAATTCTATCAACCGCTTCTTGCACAGTTTGTAAAGGTTTTTGACTTGTTGCAGCATTAGTATTATCACTATTGGTTTCTGAAACATAGTAGTGTGATTGTTTAAAACTAACCTCTTTACTTTCACTTTTAAAACCGGTTTTTGAAGCCGTAACACTAAGTTTTACGGCACCATTTGGAATGCTAGATCCCAAAATCTCATCACCGCTTCCACTTTTAATACTATCACCTGCAGAATTAAAAAACGCATACGTATAGTCAACACCAGATATTTCACAATCAAATTCAAATCCATTCGATAAATCAATTGCACTTCCGTTAACTAATGAATCCCCATCGTACTTGATATCTAATCCTGTAATCTGTGCTTGTATGTAAGTTGCTTCAGAAATATCCGAATCTATTAAGCCCGATTTAACAGCTATAGCCTTATAAGTAACTACCGTTCTTCCATCAACCTCAGTAGAGTTGGTAAAATCTATAGTTGTGCTACCACTGGTATATTTTGTCCAACCATTAGAAGTAGGTTGTTCTGCATCAAAAGAATCATTACCGCTTGTAAAGTAAATATCCGTTCCAAACTCAGCTACTAAATATAATACTTGCCCTTCTGTAGCAGTAGTATTTGATGGAGGGTTAAACGACGGGCTCATAAGTTTACCCTGAGGTACATATTTTTCACTTACTTCTTCAGAAACCTTGTAACCGGGAACGAGTGCAACAGAGCGTACTTGTATTTCTGCATCTTTAATATCAACAGTAAAAGGAGCTACGTACTCAAGCCAATTATTCTCTGTAGGATTAGCCTCATTAAAAGAATTTGAGCCTAAAGTGTAATACACTTTTATCCCTTCTATAAAATCAGCGTTTATAGTAACCGCAAGTTCACCGGAGGGTTTTTGTCCTGAAACGGGATTAATAATTGGTGTTGGGGACTCAAGCTGTTCAAAGTATATTGTTACCGTATCAGAATCTCTATACCCTGTAAGTGCAGTTTTTACCGCAACGGTTTTAGATCCTCTTGGGATTTCACTTACAGTATGTACGCCTAATGGAAGTTCAGTAAAAGAAGATTCTTCGCTAAATTGATATTTAAAAACTACACCCTTTGTTTCACTTTCAAAGCGCAAACCCTTAGAAAAATCTAAAACATCTGAGTTTTTTAATAGACGATCATTGTAGTATACAGTAGGCATATTTTCTTGATTTAACAATACCTCATCTACAGGACTCATCCCAACAATTCTTAGATCGTTAAGTTCTGCAAGCATTTTTTTTGTATCTGAAGTTCCAACATAGGTAACTCCATCAAGCTCTGCTTCTATTTTTGCATATACACTTTGACCAATAATTTCTAAATTGTTAAAAGTTACAACAACATCATTATTATCAACTAAAAAAACTTGATTAGCTGCAATGAGTCTGTTATTGCTTGCGTAATGCAAACTAATGGTAGCTTCATCACGTGAAACAATACCTTCATTCTCATCATCATCGTTGATGTCTAAATCATCGCCATCTATAGAGCGTAGCATTGAGTCTACGCGTGCATCTAATAGTGCTTCTTTACTTAACGTAAACTGTATGTCTACACTGTTTTGAACTTTCCATAAACCTGTACAAGAAAGTGTAGCTATAGCAACAATTGCCGAAATAAGTATTAGTTTTATTGTATTTTTCATGTTATCCCCAACGATAAATTGTATAATATTCCCCTAATAGTATAATGTAAAAAGAAAAAAAATTCAATTTATTTGTAGGAAATTTTTATAATATTAAGAGTTGTATATTTAAATTTTTGTTTCAAGTAATTGTTTAAGTTTTATAGACTCATCATCACTTAAACCATGTTGAATTGCATCTTCTAACGCTTGCAATGATAAGTCAAATAAGTTTATGTTATACAAAGAAAGTGCTTTTCTAAAATATACATGAGCTTGATAGTTATTAATTTCTAGAGATTTATCAAAATATTTTAAGGCTTCTTTGTCTTCATTTAGCACACTACAAACTATTCCTGCATAATAAAAAGACCTAAAACTGTTTGCATCGTGTTTTGTACTAAAAATAAAATCTGATTTTGCTTCTTTATACTTATTTTGAGAAAAATATGCCATCCCTCTGTGTTTATAAATTACAGACATAATAATCTTATTAGGTTGTGGCTTTGAATCAAGAATTTTTGTATAAATAATAATGGCCTTATCAAGATTCCCAATATTATGTGCTTGAAGGGCATCTAAAACCATATCATCTATAGTTCCTTTAACATAAGGAGATCCTGTTGTAATTGCATTTTTGGGTGAAAAATTTTCAGACATTACATTATCAGCATCAATTTTACTCATTGACAAAACATCAGCTTGTTCGTAAAACTCAATGCGCCTCTGGTCGAGTTCTGCATTTAATTTATTTTGATAGTCACGTATTTCTTGAAATAAGATTTCTGCTAAATTTAATGTCGCGTTCATTGAATAAAGCTTTCTTCGTAAGGGTAAATCAAATGGCGAAAACTCGGCTTTATATATTAACTCATGTTCAACTTCTGCCCATGCATCCTGTAATACTGTCCGTATTTGAATTTCGCACACTAAGTTTTTGGGTAAACTTTTTGCATATTCCAGGCTAACACTATCGTTTATAATTTCATTTGGGATTTTTATAAGGATATGGGTAGATTCGTAGCCAAACTCGCTAAAGCGCCTATCCGCTCCCTTTTTTTCAATTTCAACTACATCATATAAGGATGCTAATTGATTTTCAATTAACGCAAGATCTTCTAAAAAAGTACATATAATTCTTATGCCAATTAAATCTGTTAATAATAAAATATCTCGTGAATCTGCTAGAAGTTTGTTTGTTTTTCTCAGTTTTCTATAATAACTTGAAAAATCTTTAACTCTTGATTTATACGAAGGCATGGAAATAAGTTTTAATTTAGACTTGATATCTGTTTCTAATGCAAAAAGAATACACTCTAAGTTTGGTTTGTGCTTTTCATGCATAGAACGAAGCATTTCTTTTGATTTAAATGATTCAGTTTTCTTACTTGCCATGCATATAGTATATCATGCTTTATGTAATAGCGCAACAAAAAAAATACCTTCACATTTAGTGAAGGTATTTTATAAGTTAAGGAACTTAATTATTCAGCTGCTTGTTCATTACCGGTAACTGCTGTTGAAAAAGCTTCTTCTCTTGCAAGATTGTTTTCTTCAATGAAGCGGTTAACTTGAACATTACCGAATCGACTTACTTCAAGAGCTTGTCTTCTGTCTTCTTGTTCTGTGATAATTCCCCATAGGTCTT
>CAYJJW010000087.1:0-8903 GCA_964370555.1 uncultured Treponemataceae bacterium
TTGGGCCGCATATTGATATTATTCTTTTTGGAGACGATCTTGGAATGCAAGATGGTCCCCAGATGTCAACAGCAATGTTTGAAGAGTATTTTAAGCCACGCTATAAAAAAATGTGGGATTTAGTAAAGCAGAAAATGCCGCAACTTAAAATTCTAATGCACAGCTGTGGAGGCATAGAGCCTCTTATTCCTCACTTAATTGAAGCGGGGCTAGATGCCGTAAACCCTGTGCAAATTACTTGTGCTGGTATGGATCCGGAAGTATTGAAAGAAAAATATGGGAATAAGTTCGTATTCTGGGGCGGTGGTTGCGATACTCGGTATTATTTATCTTCTGGAACTCCCGAAGAGGTTGATAGGAATGTAAAACAATTAGTAACTGAATTTAAAAAAGGCAGTGGCTATGTATTTCAACAGGTGCATAATATGTTGGCAGATGTTCCCCCTGAAAATATTGTTGCAATGTACAATGCTGTAAAAAAGTACGGTCAGTATTAAGGAAGTACTATGACGGGTAGAGAAAGATTTTTAACTGCAATGGCACATAAACAGCCGGACAGGATACCTATGTTCGACTTTTTGTTTATGCAAGATTTATTTTACGAAGTTATTGGAATAAAACCTGAATCATATAACGCTGAAGACGCAGTAAATTGTACTCTTGCATTAGGTTTAGATGCAGTTTGGATTCCATCGGATGGTTTTGCAGGTTATTCCCCTAAAATGATTGGTGATAATACTTATCAAGATGAATGGGGGACAGTATATGAAAAATCTGCAAGCTCCTGGCCTATAGATGCTCCTCTATCATATCCAATTGCAAACTGGAATGACTTAAAAAACTGGGAGTGTCCAAATCCTCATGATTTACATAGAACTAAGTCTTTAAAAGAAGGGCTTAAGCTGGCAGATAAAAGAATTGCAGTGTTGGGAGGTGTGTTAGGCCCTTTATCAACACTATATGCTTTGATGGGGTTAGAAGAAGGTTCTATTGCTTCAATCGAAGATCCAAAATTATTTCATACCATCATGCGTATAGGTACTGATTATGCAAAAGATGCCGGCTTGCATTTGCTTGAAACTGATGCAGATGCAATTATTATTAGTGATGATTTAGGGTATAACTCAGGAACCTTTTTATCTCCTGAGAGTATGAGAATAATGGTACTACCGTATATTAGAGAAATTGTTGCAGCTTTTAAGAAAACCGGAACAAAAGTTATGCTACACTGTGATGGTAATATGAATGGTATTTTAGAAGACTTAGCTACAAGCGGTATTGATGCATGGCAACCGTTAGAGCGAAAGGGAAATAACAATCTTGCCGAAGTTAAGAAAAAATATGGACATGTGCTTACACCTGTTGGAAATGTTGATTCTTCAACAGTTTTGCCATATGGTACAAAAGAAGATGTAATTAAAGATACAATACATTGTATGAGGCAAGCAGGCGAAGGTGGTGGATACATAATTGGCAGTGACCATTCACTTCATGATGGAATACCTGTTTCCAATATCATAACTATGGTTGAAACCGTGCATCGATATGGAACGTATCCACTTGATTTGCCTAATGAGTAATTTAATATAAATAATAAAAGGAAAAAAAATGACAAGTAAAGAAAGAGTGCTAGCAGCGTTAGAATTTGGAACTCCCGATAGGATACCTCGTGATATGTGGATCTTGCCTGCTGCAAAATCAAAATATGGAACTCAATTGGAAGAATTATGTGAAAAAAGTGATTTAGACATTGCTTCTTTAGCAGGCCCTTTTGATCACGGGTTTACGAAGGAATACTATGAGCTAGGAGAGTATACAGACCCTTGGGGAAGTACATGGACAAATATTCATGCTGGCATTATTGGTGAAGTAAAAAATCCTGTTTTTAGTGAGTATGATAAGCTAGAAAGTTATGCACCTCCTATTGCTCAATTTGAAAAAGAATGGGAAGCAGAAAAGGCTAACATTGCTCAAAAAATAAAAGATCTACGGAAAAAGGATAAATTTATTATAGGTGGTTGGCTAAGTCTTTTTGAACGATTACAGTACTTGCGTGGAACAGAAGACTTATATTGTGACATTGCTCTGGAAGAAGATGAACTTTTTGCAATTATTAATATGGTTATGGACTACGAAAGGGTGTATCTTGATAAATGGCTTGCAATGGATATAGATGCAGTTTCCTTTGGTGATGACTGGGGTAGCCAAATAAGCTTACTGATATCACCAGATACGTGGAAAACCATGTTTAAGCCTTTATATAAAGAGTTAATAGATAAAATAAAAGCTGCAGGAAAAAAAGTATTTTTTCATAGTGATGGATATATTATGGATTTATACCCAGAATTCATTGAAATGGGAGTTGATGCTATAAATAGCCAATTATGGTGCATGGGAGTTGAAGAAGTTGCAAAAAAATATGCCGGAAAAATTACCTTTTGGGGAGAAATAAGCAGGCAAACAACACTTCCGAACGGAACTACTAAGGATATAATGGATGCAGCAAAAATAATGAAAGAACATTTAGCGGTAAATGGTGCAGGATTAATAGGACAAAGCGAAGTAAATATGGATGTTCCATTTGAAAATATAGAAGCATTTTTAAATGCTTGGGAATAGTTTTTTGTTAACAAAAATAAGAACAATATTATGAGAGGATTCAATGACATTTGCACCGGATTATACAAATATAGTGGACTGTGCTTACAATAGAGTTCCAAAAAGAATTCCATTGTACGAGCATAATGTTTCTCCTAATAAAATAGGAGAAATAATAGGAAAAGATTTTTCACATTTGCTTGATGGCACTTCAAATGAACAAGATGAATTCTTCAAGTTGTATTGTGGATTCTTTAAAGATTATGGCTATGACGTTGTTACTTTTGAAGAATGCATAACAGCTATCCTTCCTAATGGAGGCTGTCTAGCCCACAGTGCCACTCCCCCGGCAATCACAGACAGAGAAACCTTTGACGCCTATTCATGGGATGAACTTGAAAATATATACTTTAAGAGAAACACACCACGATTCGAAGCTTTGAGAAGGAATATGCCTGAAGGAATGAAAGCTATAGGTGGAGTTGGGAACGGTCTATTTGAGTGTGTGCAAGATCTTGTAGGTTATGAAAATCTTTGTTATCTTTCCATCGATGATCCTGGTTTGTATGCAGATTTATTTAAGCGAATGGGTGAAATAAGTATTAGCATTTGGAAACGCTTTATTAAAGAATTTGGTGATATCTACTGTGTGTTACGCTTTGGAGATGATTTAGGTTTTAGGAGTCAAACACTATTATCTACTGAAGATATAAAGACGCATATTTTCCCGGTATATAAATCAATTGTAGAACTTGTTCATAATGCAAACAAACCATTTTTACTTCATTCATGTGGTAGAATTTTTGATGTTATGGATGCGCTTATTGAGGATGTAAAAATTGATGCAAAACATTCAAATGAAGATGAAATTGCACTTTTCCCATACTGGGTTGATACCTATGGGGAAAAAATTGGAAACTTTGGTGGAATTGATACCGATGCCGTATGTCGATTAAATAAAGAAGAACTGACTGTATATATTACAAATGTCTTGGATTCTTGTATAGGTAAGGGTGGATTTGCCTTTGGATCAGGCAATTCAATTCCGGATTATGTACCTGCTCATAATTATTGTGAAATGATAGATATTGTGAGAAAATACAGAGGCGATTACAAATAGTTGTTTTTTGAGTAAGACGAAAAAGGTTATTGGGTTTGTCCAATAACCTTTTTTTCGCTAATATAGACCCCCTTATTTTCCGATACTGAATTGTATGGAGTTTAAATGAAACTATTTGATAAAATTAGCATTTCTTTAGGGATTTTTGCACTGTTGCTTGCAGCCCTTTTTATATTATTTCTTATTCCTCAATTTTTGAATTTTGGTTTAGCATCTTCTAGTTCTGCAAGTGTCTTTGGTATGTTTGGAGAAGCCCTTGTATCAGTATATGGCTTTTCTGCTTTGCTGATTCCTGTTTTTCTTGTTGTAGTAGGAATAATATCTTTTTCTGCTTCATGGACAGATAAAATAGGTGTAATGCTTGTAGGGTCTTTTATTCCCTTTTTATCTGTGGTTGCAATAGAATCTATAACAACCCAGGTTTTTTCTGTGGCAACTGGGGCTTTGAGTTTAGTAGCCTTTACAGGATTTTTAATTGTAAGTCTTTTGGTGTGTGCAATTGAATATATTATTTTAGGCCTCTTTGCTGATGTTTTGCTTAATATACTAAAAGTAAAAAAGAGTCAAACTAAAAAAGAAGAAGTACGTAAAACAGAGAAGCCACACGATACAGAAAACAATTTCTATGAAGAAGAAACAGACTTCTTAAAAAATGAACAATTTTCAGAACAAAACATAGCTCTTCAAGAAGAAGATACCCAAGAAAACGAGTTACAAGACTATGATTTTTTTAAAAATTTTGCTCCAGATATAAATGAAGAAGAAACAGAAGAGACTCCTAATCCTGTGCAAGATTTACCAATCGAAGAAGAAACAATTGAGCAAGCAGAGGCACGTATTGCAGAGATTCAGGCACAATGTCCTCCCCCTGTAATAGATCTTGGAAGTGAGGAAGAAGAAATTCCTCAATGCATCAATGTTGAGGAAGAACCTATTGAAAAATTTGAAACGGTTAGCGTTCCACAAGATATAGGGTTGGATTATGTATCAGAAGATGATACGAGTATTCATCCGTATAATTTTTATAACGGAGAAAAAGAGGTAGAGCAAGAATCGCCTTTAGGTGAAACTGAATGGGATTCAATAATTCCTGAAGAAATTGCAGAAGACGTTACCGATCGAGAAGTAATAGATATTGTTGATGACAACAATGAGTTTATTGATTTTGCAGATGATGGTTTTTCAATTATTGATGAATATGAAAATTCTCTAATGGAAAAATTTGATGAGGATGATGTAGATTTACTTGAAGAAGAGTATTTAGCAGAAGATTATAATACTGAAAATGACAGTGTCGATTTTCTTGAAGAAGATGCCCTTGGAAGCGATAGTTTTGAAGAGATTGTGCCTGAGTTTGCAGATTCCTCTATGGATATTGAAGAAGAACCTATTCAAGATGTTCCAGTTGCACCAAAGCCAAAAAAGAAAATGGGAGTATATAAAATTCCCGTAGAAGGTATTTTAACTGCATATTCAGATGATGAGTATTGGCTCATTGATGAGCCTACCCGTCAAGCAGGGGATACCTTAGAGAGAACCTTGAGTGAGTTTAAAATTGAAGCACAAGTTACAGGAATTAGAAAAGGGCCTGTAGTTACCATGTATGAAATTCTACCTGCCCCCGGTGTAAAACTTAGTAAGATAGTTTCATTAAGTGATAATATTGCGCTCCGCCTTGCCGCTCCAAGTATTCGTATAGTAGCGCCAATTCCGGGAAAACACGCGGTAGGTATTGAAGTTCCTAATAAAAAACGCTCAATTGTAGGCTTTAGAGAACTTATCGATATGAAGCTTGATGAGTTTAACAAAATGGCAGTACCGGTAGTATTAGGAAAAGACATCTCAGGGGAAGCACAAGTAATTGACCTTGCAAAAACACCCCATCTTCTTATAGCAGGTGCAACAGGTGCCGGTAAATCAGTATGTGTAAACTCGATGATTTTATCAATCCTTTACAAGCGCTCTCCTCAAGAAGTAAAAATGATTCTCATTGATCCAAAAATTGTTGAGCTTAAATTATACAATGATATTCCGCATCTATTAACTCCTGTTATTACAGAGCCTAAAAAAGCTTTCCAAGCCTTGCAATACTGTTTGTGCGAAATGGAGCGCCGTTATGCGCTTTTAGATGGTATGGGTGTTAGAGATATAAGTAGCTACAATAAGCGTATAAAAGAAAGACGTATTGCAACAGAGCCACTTCCATACATTGTGCTTGTTATCGATGAGTTTGCAGACCTTATGGCAACAACGGGTAAAGAGCTTGAATCAACTGTTGCTCGCCTTGCTGCAATGAGTCGTGCTATTGGTATCCACCTAGTACTTGCAACTCAACGTCCATCTATTGATGTTATTACAGGACTCATTAAGGCAAATATTCCAAGCCGTATTGCGTTCATGGTTGCATCGAAAATGGATAGCCGAATTATTATAGATCAAATGGGAGCAGAAAAGCTTTTAGGAAAAGGTGATATGCTGTATGCAGGCCCTGTAGACCCATTCCCTGTGCGTATACAAGGAACCTTTGTATCTGACGATGAAGTTGAAAATGTTTGTGAGTTTGTAAAGCAGTACGGGGCTCCCGATTACATTGATGATGAAATATTTGTTGATTCAGATGATGAGTTTGAATTATCAAGTGGTTATAGCGATGGAGATGACCCATTGTATGAAGAAGCCTTGGAAATAGTAATGCAAAGCGGAAAGGCATCTGCATCCTACATTCAGAGACGATTGAAAATAGGTTACAATAGAGCAGCACGTTTGGTAGAAGACATGGAAGCTCGTGGCATTGTTGGTCCTGCAAATGGTTCTAAGCCGAGAGAAGTTTTACACATGGTGTAGAAGGTAATTACGAATTACTAAGTACTAGTTACTAGTTACTAGTTTTCAGTACTAGATATTTTATATATGGATAGATATACTTCGAAAATGAGGTTTGCGTTTGAAGAAAATATATTGGCGAATGTTTGCAATTATTATCCTTTTAGTATGGACAGTGGTTTTTATAGCAAATAACTATTTATTTTTAGTAGAGACTAAATCAGCCCAAGAAATATTTATTACTAATATTTTATATTTGGTTCCTTTTTTATTTTTTGGCTTACTTGTATTTTTTCCAACAAAATTTATATTGTATGCAATAGTTTGTTGTTATTTAGGACTTAACGGTCTTTTTTGGGGTGGGAAACTAGCTTCGATGTTAATGTACTGCCTTGGTTGTGGTTTTGTTTTTAGAGCTGGCCTTCTTTTTAAGAATAAGGGTATTCCTTTATTACTGTTTGCTCTTCCGATTGTTACTATAGCTTCGCAGTATCGACTTGGAATTGTTGTTCTTGTAGAAACTTTTATTGATTTGTTATTTGTTATCACTTTTTTAGTATTGAGTTATGTAATACTTAAAGAAACAGTGTGGCACAATGTGAATCCTTTTGCTAAAAACATAAGTGCTCAAAAAAGAAACCTTTCTGTGCTAACATTTGAAGAACTTGTTATAGTCTTGGCCGTATTAGAAAACAAAACCTTTGCTTCAATTGGAAATGAAATACATAAAAGTGAAAGTGCGGTAAAGCAATACATGGTGGGAATATATAAAAAGCTCGATATTGAAAGTAAAAAAGAACTTTTAGATCTTCAAAAAAACGATTTATTAAACTTTCCTGAATAACCAGTTATAACCAGTTATAACTGGTTATTTTTTTGTAATTTTGCTAGTAAAACCTCCTCATATTGTTTAAAATAATAACGCTTATTTTAATATTTAAAACAAGAGATTAAAAAGTATTAACACATCTTTAAGGCATAGTAGGTTTTGTTTTTATGAATGTGTGCACAGAGGAGAAAAAATGAAAAAGACAAGCACACTATTTTTTAGTGTCGCATTATTTTTAGCCGGGCTATTATTTGTTGCATGCCCATCTCAAAACGAAGCAACCCCAGAAGTACCACCAGTAACAGAGGATGGCAGTGGTGATGGTCAAAATCCCGGTGGAGATAATGGCGGGAACACTGGTGGTGACGGTGAAAACACTGGCGGTGATGGTGGAAATACTGATGGAGGAACAGAAGAGCCTGTAATCACTCAAAAAATACAATACTATGTTTCTGAAACTGGAAGTGATGAAGCCGATGGAAAAACAGCTGCCACTGCTTTTGCAAGTGTTCAAAAGGCTGTAAACATGGCAATTAGCGATACTGCAGAAAACCAAGAAAAATATACCTATGTAATTACTGTTGATGGAGAAATTACGACTTCGAGTTCCTCTAGTTATGGTTTTGTTGTTATTGACTCTTTTAAAACGTTAAATTTTCTTATTGAAGCACCAGAGGGTCAGCGAGCAACACTTAAATCTGATGGTTCTAAGAGGTTGTTTTATATTGAAGGTTTAAACACATCAGTGACTTTAAGAAGATTGGATATTATAGATGGAGTACATTACTCTGGAGGAGGAATTTCTTTAGAAGCTGGTGTGCTTACGCTAGATGATGTTCACTTGGATAATAATGAATCAACAGATTATCATGGTGGAGGAGTTGACGTTTCGAGCGGAAACAATACCTTAATAATTAAAAATAGTAAATTTACGTCAAATGTTGCAGATGATGATGGAGGGGCAATAAGTATAGGTGAAAATGCAAAATGTACGATAGATAACAGTACCTTTGGAGGCGATAACGAAACATTAGCTAATTCCAGTAAAGAAGGAAGTGCGGTGTACGCTTATAAAGCAAACAATCTCACTATTTCTAATTCTGTGTTTAATAATAATATTGCAACGGACTCAACAATTAATACATTTGCGACAGCATCTGTAAGTATGAACAGTGTTAGTGTTTCAAATGTTTTGAGTAAAGAGATTTTTGACTCACGCGGTGTAAGTATTAGGGGTGCTTCTGATATCGCCACCAGTATTGATATTGAAAATCTAACAATTTCAGGGCATAATGCAGATAATTCAAATGGTGGGGGGCTCTATTTACATAATACTTCTGGTACGATTACAGGGGGCAAACTTTTAGAAAATACTGCTTTCCAAAATTCAGACTGGTCTAATTTGGGTAAAGGTGGTGGTGCATATATATCGGCTAGTATCTTACATATAACAGATTTGACAATTTCAGGTAACTCTGCAGAAAATATACATGCAGATCCTTTTTATGAAGATACTAATGGAGGTGGACTTTA